>DASUFM010000981.1:0-13126 GCA_036274535.1 Blastocatellia bacterium | reverse complement strand
CAGCGCTTCTTCGTAAATCGATTCCAGCAGTCCTGGCCCAAGCAATCTATGAACTTCAATCGTCGCGCCAATTATCTTTTCCGTCAGTTCATCACTCACTGCTTCTCCTCTGCGACCTCTGTGGCCTCTGTGGCTAAAATTCCTATTTCGCCATAGCGTCCGTCACTTTGATTTTGCCCGCGATGATGTCGCGCCGCGCCTGCTCGACCTTATCGATCACCAGAGGCGGGACCAGATGTCTGTTGTAATCATCGATCGCATAGCCGACGCCGTCGTTCTCCAACCCATAAACATGCAAGCCGCCGCTGAATTTCCCTTCGACTTCGTCCTTGACGATGCTGTAAACGGCGTTGTCGATACGTTTGAGCATGCTGGTCAGGATGTGGCCCGGCTTGACCCAGTTCTGATTGGCGTCGACTCCGATGGCGAACTGGTCGTAAGCCTCGGCGGCGTCGAACACGCCCAGCCCCGAATTGCCGGCGGCCTGGAAGACCACGTCCGCGCCCTGCTCGTATTGGGCATTGGCGAGTTCGCGCCCCTTGCCCGGATTGTTCCACGCCGTATCGGTGATGCCGACGTAATTACGCAGGACTTTGATGTTCGGATTGACGTAACGCGCGCCCTCTTCGTAGCCGGTCTGGAACCGGTGGATCAGCGGTATGTCCATCCCGCCGACGAAGCCTATCGAACCGGTCTTGGAAGTGTAAGCCGCGATCATCCCGACCAGGAACGATCCTTCGTGCTCCTTGAACACCAGGCTGGCCACGTTTGGCGAATCCGCCACTGAGTCGATCAGCACGAAATTGAGTTGCGGGTAATTCTTCGCCACCTCTTTAAGGATCGGCCCCTGCGCGAATCCGACGCCGATGATCAGGTCATAGCCGTATTGCGCGAACGTCCGCAACGCCGGCTCGATCGAGGTCGGATCGCCCGGTTCGACGTCGCGCAAGACGATCGGAAAATCCTTTTTCGCGCGCACTACGCCCGCGTACGCGGCGGCGTTGAACGAACGGTCGTCCTTGCCGCCGATGTCGAAGACGATGCCGACTTTCTTTTTTCCGGCGTCCTCGGCGGAGACGAAATCGCGAGTCGCGCAGCCGCCCGACAGCAGCAGGCAACAGATCAACGGAATCCAGAGAACATTGCGTCTCATGCTCATTGACTTTCTTTGATCGGACTCCCTTTCATCTGATCAGGCGCGAGAGGCGCGCCTTTCTGTGGGCTCGGCGATTATCGCCCACTCGATTCCGGCGGGCAACTGAATGGGAAGGCGGGTAGCGGATTTAACCCGCGTGGCATAGAATTGCAATTGTTGACAAGTAAGCGAAAGGAGGCAGGCAAAATGACGGGCCCAACATTTGAACAAGCCCTTGCCGTTGTCAAATCATTGCCACTGGAAGATAAGCAGCGATTGCGCCAATGGCTCATTGAAGAAGAATCGAAACTGGCCGGGCAAAACGGCGCTGACGCCCCGCAATCCGCGCTTCACCGCGAGAAGGAGATGCAGTGGCTTAACGAGCACGAGGCGGAGTACGCGGGACAGTGGCTGGCATTGGATGGAGATCGCCTGCTCAGTCACGGCGAAGACCCGCACAAGGCGCGCGCCGAAGCGCGCGCAATGGGAGTGGAAACGCCGTTTGTGGTTTTTGCCGAAAATCCAGATGAATACTTTACTGGAGGCTGGCTTTAATGGCTGAGACATTGTCTTTCAATACTCTCTTCCAATACGACACTCGCAGGTCAGGAATTACCCTACCCGTACGCTTGGAATGGGGCGGCAAGCGCACCGAATTCAAAGCCAAATTTGATAGCGGATCGAGCGCCTGTATCTTCGCCAGAAATTACGGTGAAGATCTCGAGCTGGATATCGAAAATGGAAGCCCTCAACGATTTGAGACCGTGACAGGCGGTTTTCTGACATATGGACATGAAGTCACGTTGACGACGCCCGGGGTCGATCTTATCACCACGGTCTATTTTGCGGCGGACGACGCCTACAGCCGCAACGTGCTGGGCAGGCAAGGCTGGCTGGATCGGATCAGGCTCGGCCTGATTGATTACGAAGGCAAACTTTATTTGAGTGACTATAATGGCCCGGCTTAGACGCCGTTCGCGACGTCGTCAGATCACTGCTTTGATCAGTGGCTCAAAGTTTGGCGCGACATCTTCGATTCGACAGGCCGCGCGCAGTCGCGCGCTCATCTCTTCAAATTTCGATTCATCATTGTAATAAGCCGTAACGAGAGGGTCGTCGGCGTTCACATGATCGCCGAGTTTGGCGTGTATGCGCAGACCGACGGAGTGATCGATTCTGTCTTCCAGCCTTCGCCGCCCTCCTCCCCAATCCATGACGACGCGGCCGATCTCATCGGTTTCCACGCCGGTGACGAAGCCCGCCCGGCCGGCTGTGATCGCGCGCTGTTGGCTCGCCCGCGGCAGGAGTTTCGTGTCGTCGAGAACGCGCGGGTCCCCGCCCTGCGCTTCGACGCAGGCGCGGAAGCGTTCGAGCGCCCGGCCTGAAGTGATCGCGTCGATGGCCTTGTCGCACGCGGTTTCCAGGTCGCTCTCGACCCCGCCGGCGATCAGCATTCGGGCGGCCAGTTCCAGACACAGTTCGGCGAAATCGCCTTCGAGATCGCCTCGCAGCGTTTCAATCGCTTCCATCGTTTCAATCGCATTGCCTACACAGCGGCCCAGCGGCTGGTTCATGTCTGTGATCAACCCTATGACGCGCTTGCCCATCGCGCGGCCCGTCGCGGCCATCATCTCCGCCAGTTTGCGCGCGTCCTCGAACTCGCGCATGAACGCGCCGTTGCCGGTCTTCACGTCCAACACCAGTCCGTCGATGCCTTCGGCCAGTTTCTTGGACATGATCGATGCGCACATAAACGGCCGGAACGGCACGGTTGCGGTCAGGTCGCGCAGGGCGTAAAGCTTTCGGTCCGCGGGGGCGATCTCTTTCGTCTGGCCGATCAGGGCTAGTCCGCAGCGTTTCAAGACTTCGCGGAATTCATCGAGCGAGAGGTTGGTTCGGAATCCGGGAATGGCTTCCAGTTTGTCCAGCGTCCCGCCCGTGTGCGCCAGCGCGCGGCCCGAGATCATGGGCACGGCGACGCCGCACTCCGCCGCCACGGGCGCTATGACCAGGCTGGTCTTGTCGCCGACGCCGCCCGTCGAATGTTTGTCCACTTTCGGCTCGGCGATCTGATCGTGCGTGAGCGTGACGCCTGAATCGAGCATCTCTTCGACCAGCGCCTTTGTTTCGGCGTCGCTCATCCCGTTCAGGAAAGCGGCCATCAGCCACGCGGCCATCTGGTAATCCGGAATCTCGTCGCGCGTGTAGCCGCGCACCAGAAACGCGATCTCGTCGCGCGTCAACTCTCCGCGGTCGCGTTTTTTTTCAATCAGGTCTTGTGGTCGCATAATCAGACAGGATCAGCGCCGCGAGCGGTACTGATTCAATCACGTCTTGTGGTCGCATGAATGTGAACCGGAGGAACACAAAAAGCGCAAACGAAAAACACAAAAAACGCAAATCTATCGCTATATATCTCTTTGCGCTTTGTGTGTTCCCCCGACTTAAACTTAATGTCATTGCGCTATCGCCCTCTGTGCCGTACCGCGCTTTTTAATTCGCCAATCAAATTCGGGAGTTCGCGGATGTGCGAGAGTTTGATAAATTCCCTGCCGGCGAGTTCTTCATCCGGCACGACTTCGTGCTCCCAGGTGGTTTCGTAAGGAATGTGAACAGCGCTGCCGCCCATTTCGATCACCGGCAAAACGTCCGACCTGATCGAATTGCCGACCATCAGGAACCGCTCTGGCGTGATGTCATGCCTGGCGACAATGGATTGGTAAGTTTCCGTGATTTTGACGGGAACGATTTCGACAAGGTCGAAATGGCCGGCGAGCCCCGAACGAGCGATCTTGGCCTGCTGCTCAAAGAGGTCGCCTTTGGTGATCAGCATCAGGGTGTGAGTGGAAGCGAGCGTCGTGATCGTCTCTTCGACGCCGTCGAGCAGTTCGACCGGGGCTTTGAACATCTCGCGGGTCAGTTCGATGATCCGGCCTATCTCTGCGCCGCTGATCCGCCCTTCGGTCAGTTCGATCGCCGTTTCGATAATCGAGAGCGTGAAGCCCTTGATGCCGTAGCCGTAATGTTCGAGGTTGCGGATTTCGGTCTCATACATCCGGCGCTCTATCCAGTCCTGGTTATGATATTGGGCCAGTATGTCCAGCGCCTGCCGCTGCGCCCCTCGATAAATCGGCTCGTTGTGCCACAGCGTGTCGTCTGCGTCGAATGCGATTACGTCGAACATAACATTGTAGTGGGACAGACCAAAGCCAAAATCCACGACTGGGAAATGGTGGACAATTTTAACTGTGACAATGTCCGCTCCACTATATCATGGTCTGCTCTACTATGAGCGCCACGGCCTGCGCCGCGATCGCTTCACCTCGCCCTATCGCGTCGAGCCCTTCGTTCGTTTTCGCTTTGATGTTGATCTGCGACTGATCGATTGCCATGGCGTCGGCGAGTCTGATCTTCATCTCCGCGACGTGCGGCGCCATCTTCGGGCGTTCGGCCAGGATCGTCGCGTCGACGTTGGCGATTTCGAAACCGCGCTCTTTAAGCATCTCGCAAACGTGTCGCAGAAAAACCAGGCTGTCGGCGCCTGCCCATCGCGGATCCTTGTCAGAGAAATGCGAGCCGATGTCGCCGAGCGCTGCCGCGCCCAGAAGCGCGTCGGTGATCGCATGCGTCAGGCTGTCGCCGTCGGAATGGCCCAGCAAGCCGCGATCGTAAGGGATTTCGACGCCGCCGAGGATCAGCCTGCGACCTTCGACCAAGCGATGGATGTCATTTCCGACGCCAGCGCGAACCCTGTTCATAAAAGTTTCTCCGCCAGAATCAAATCTTCCGGCGTGGTGATCTTGATGTTGTTAGCCAGGCCTTCGACGATCGCCACGGGCGCTCCCAGACGTTCGACCAGAAAGGAGTCGTCGGTCGCCATCGCCGCCGGCAGATCGGAGGCGCGGGCGTCCTCGCCAAATACCTGGTTGGCCTGCATCAGCAGATCGTAACGAAAGGCCTGCGGGGTCTGAGCGCGCCAGATGCGGCGGCGATCCAGCGTGCGCCGGATCAACCCGTCTTCGACTTCCTTGATTGTGTCTGTCGCGGGCTGGGCCAGGATCGCCGCTCCGATCTCGCGCGCTTTAACGATGACCGCTGAAATTCGCTCCGGCGTGACGAACGGACGCACGGCGTCATGAACGGCCACGATTTCAGGTTGAAACTCTTTCGCCGCTGTGAGCGCGTTCAATATCGAATCGCTGCGCTCGGCGCCGCCGGCGACCAGGCGAACGGTTTTTCGGATTTTATGCGAGCCAAGCGCCCGCTCAAAACCTTCGATCTCTTCCCGCCGCAGAGCGACGACGATCGCTCCGATTTCTTCACACTCGTCGAACCTCCTCAGAGTATGAACGATGATCGGCGCGCCCGCGATCTCGATGAATTGTTTCGGGATTTGCCCGCCGAATCTGCTGCCGCTGCCGGCGGCGGGGATAATTGCGACATTCATAGTGGTGGCTGGCGCCTGGCGCCTGGCGCCTGGTGGCGGCTGGCGGCTGGCGGCTGGCTGCAATGACATCAACCAACCACCAGGCGCCAGCCACCCGGCGCCTCTTCAATCAATCGTCTGAGCAGGCGCCGGGAGGGGTTTCGACGGACGGTCGCGGTAATCGCCGCGCACATCGGATTTCTGCTCTTCGACGCGCCCGAAGATCATCTTGCCCGCCGTGGTCTGCAGGACACTGGTCACAACCATATCGACGTTTTTGCCGATCAGGCGGCGCGCGTTGTCAACCACGACCATCGTGCCGTCGTCCAGATAGGCCACGCCCTGGTTGTATTCCTTGCCTTCCTTGAGAATGAAGACTTTCATTATCTCACCGGGCAGCACGACGGGCTTGAGCGCGTTGGCCAACTCGTTGATGTTGAGCACCTCGACGCCGCGCAGGTGGGCGACCTTATTGAGATTGAAGTCGTTGGTCACGATCGGCGCATTGAGTTGTTTGCCGAGTTCGATCAGTTTCAGGTCGACTTCGCGCACGTTCGGGAAATCGGCTTCGTAAATCTGCACGTCGAGGTTGCTGTTTTTCTGAACGCGCTGAAGAATGTCCAGTCCGCGCCGGCCCCGGTTGCGCTTGGCGGAATCTGACGAATCGGCGATCTGCTGCAATTCGCGCAGGACGAATTGCGGGATGAGAATCGTGCCGCCCATAAAACCGGCCTCGGCGATATCGGCGACGCGCCCGTCAATGATCACGCTGGTGTCGAGAATCTTATAGCTCTGCTTCGTCCCGCGGTCGGTCAGAATGCCGCCGAGCGCCGAGAGGTCCAGGAAATCGCCCTTCGCGGCGCCGACCAGCAACCCGACATAAGCCATAAAGAGCGTGATCGACAAAGTCAGAAAGGATTTGACCGGCTGATTCCAGTGCTGCGCCGTGATCAGGAACCCGATCAACGTCGAACCGATGATGCCGAGAATCGAGCCGGCCGCCGCTCCGATCAAAGTCTTCAGCGAAGCCTTCCGGATGCGCAGTTCGAAGAAAATTATTCCCCCTGCCAACAGCGCGCCCGCAAGCGCCGAAACCGATCTCGACCCGCCCGGAATTCCCAGTTCACCGCCAATCAATTCGGGAATTGGCTGAATCAGGTAGCCTGCCACGACGAAAACGATGATGAATACTGAACGAATCAAAATTATATCGGCTTGCATAATACATAAGACTTTCTTTTAGTTCGAACGACCCTCCAAAGATAAATCTGCAAAGATAAACCTATCGATTGTGATATGAAAGGCGCGGGAGGAGCGGTCGTCCGATTCGTGATTAAGCAAAAATTTGTGTGGAAAAATCCCTGAACGCAGACGTGATTTTAGCATGAGCGCTCGAAGAGTGGGAGAGCAAAGAAGAAAAGACAGGGAGAAGAGGAGACAGAGAGAGAAGAGGATAGACGGTCTGACCGGACGCGGATTCTCCTGGTCTCCCCTTCTCCCTGCCCCCTTGTCTCCCCTTCTTACTTCTTGGGCGCGTAATATCCGGTTCTGGCGCGCGCTATGTAATTTGGCTTTTTGATTCGGACGTCGAGTTTGCGGAACGCGCCGTCGCGTTTTTCGTTAGTCGAATAGAATCCCAGGACGTATTGAGTCCGCAATCTTTCGGCGAGATCAGCGAATAGCCGGTCGAGTTCTTTTAATGAGACTTCATCGGACTCATCGTTAGGACGCCGGCCGCCCTGGACCTTCGGTTTGAATAATTCGCCGCCGGTCTCCTTGGTCAGGGCTTCGAGGGCCCGTTCGGCGGCCAGGTCACGCAGGTTCTCAGAGGGCCACGGGTTGCCTGTGAAGACGGCGAAGATGACGGCGTCGGATTTTTGCGCCTGGGTCAGAGCTTCGAGCAACCCCTTGTTGCTGGTGGTGTCGCCGCCGTCCGAAACAATGACGATTACTCGGCGGCCCTGGGCGGGATTGAGATAGTCGGACGCCAGGTATATGGCGTCGTAAAGCGACGTCGCGCCCTGCGCCCTGAGTTGTCGCGTGGCGCCCACCAGCAGCGGGATTTTATTGGTGAACTCCTGTAAGACTTCCACTTCGGTCGAGACAGAAAAGACGGCGGCGCGGTCCTGAGGGCGGATCACGCGCTCGAAGAAATGCGCGGCGGCGCGCCGCTCGAAATTAAGTCGCTGATTGACGCTGAAACTGGTGTCGTAAAGCATGACCATTTTCAGCGGCTGGTCGGCGGTGCGGGAGAAATTGGCGATTTCCTGCGGCGCGCCGTCTTCGAGAATTTCGAAATCTTCAGGCGTCAGTTCGAGCGAAGCGTTCGCCGCTCTGGCGCCAATGGTCACGACGACATTGACGAGATCGCTGTTGATGCGGATGACGCCATCATCGTTGGATTGCGAAGGATTTTCAGGCAGGCGGATTTTCGGCGGAGGGTCAGGATATTTGCGCTTGTTCGGCTTCGGCGTCTTCGGGTCGGGTTGCGGGCCGCGCCCGCTCTGGCTCAAAGCCGATTGGAGCGAAACAAATAGAATAGATATGACAAATAAGATAGATAGGGCGGATCGGAATGTCCTATTTGTCCCACCTGTCCTATTTATCCTATATGTCCTATCCGTCTTATTTGTCATGATTCTCCGATCATCACCAGCCAATCGTTGAAAGCTTTTCTTCCCCGCTCGACCTGAAAACGACAGCGGTCGGCTTTACGTTTCAATCGTCTTCTCAGTTCAGGTTCGATAGCCGGCAACAGCGCGAAGGTCGTATTGGCCGGCTGGAAATCCTTAGCGCCGGCGTTGGCCAGATAAAAGGTCAACGACCCGGTGGCGGATTCGCGCGGCGGCGCCGAGGGTTCAAGCCCACGGGCGAGCCGCGCCGCATTCATTCCGGCGATCATCCCGGTCGCCATCGCTTCGGTGTAGCCCTCGATGCCCGAAATCTGGCCCGCGAAAAGAACGCGCGGATGCTCGCGCATTTGCAGCGTCTCGCGCAAAAGTTTAGGCGAACAGATGTATGTGTTACGGTGCATCTGGCCGAAGCGTATGAACTCGGCGTTCTCCAGTCCGGGGATCATCTGCAAAATACGCTTTTGCTCGCCATATTTGATGTGACACTGGAACCCGACAATGTTGTAGGCGCCGGCCATCAAATTTTCCAACCGCAGTTGCACGCAGGCGTAAGGCTCCCGTCCGGTGCGCGGATCAATGAGCCCGACGGGCTTCATCGGTCCGAAGCGCAGCGTGTCGCGCCCTCGCCGCGCGATTTCTTCAATCGGCAGACAACCTTCGAAAAACTTCTCCACCTCAGACATGCCTTCATGTGGCTTGACTTTCTCGGCGGATATAAGGGCGTCGTAAAACCTGTCGTATTCTTCCTTAGACATCGGGCAATTGACGTAATCGTCGCCCCCCTTGCCGTAGCGCGCAGCCCTGAAAACGATGTCGTAATCGATCGTTTCTCCGTCAACGATCGGTGAGATCGCGTCGAAGAAATACAGGTCGCGTTCACCCGTCAACCCGGAAATCGCTTCCACCAGAGATGGCGAAGCGAGCGGCCCCGCCGCGATCACCGTAATCTCGTCAGGGTCGATGGCCACAACCTCTTCACGGCGCAAATCGATGTTCGGATGACTTGATAAAGTTTCGGTCACCAGGGTCGAAAACTTTTCGCGATCTACGGCGAGCGCTCCGCCCGCCGGAACGGCCGCGTCGGCGGCCAGGCGCAACAGCAGCGACCCGGCGGCGCGCAATTCATCCTTCAGCAACCTCGGCGCGGTGTCGGCCACGTCGGATTTGAGCGAGTTGCTGCAAACCAGCTCGGCCAGGGCGCCGGTTCGGTGCGCGCCCGTGTTTCGATTCGGACGCATTTCAAACAGACGGACCCGCAAACCGCGCCGCGCCGCCTGCCACGCGGCTTCGGAACCGGCCAGTCCGCCACCGATAATGTTGATGAAACCGTTGCTACTCATCGTTGAAACTTATAGGCGCCGAAATGATAGCAAATCAGAATAGTGTGGCGCGAGTTGTTTACCCCATGAAATTAAATCGGGGATGCGCTCGCGAGCGCATCCCCGACGTCTAAACCTCCGATTTCAATTATTGTCGCGCTATCAGCTCACGCCGCCTTCGGGCTGATGTATTGATCGTAATGGCGCGCCGGTTCCCAATCGCGGGAATCCTCGGCGGACGGTTCCGGGAAATTGACCTCCAGATCGATCATTTCAATAGCCTCAATATAGACGCGATCCAAATTCTCCGGATCGAATCCATTCCTCTGGCATGCCGCGACATGGCGACGCACAATCGCGTCTACTTTTTCCTTCTTTTTCTTAGGCAGCTTGTTTATCAGCTTCAATGTATCACTTGATATTTTCACCATGAGCATCGTCCCCCTTTCCTATATCCTAGATTTATCAATAGTTAACCCACTTTTTAACTTCCGCCGGCAAATGGGGTTTCGCAGACGGCCAAGTGGATCAGTTCATCCCAGCTATCGCGCATCTTTGACGATTCGCGATGAAGGTGAATATACAGATTGCCCGTATTTTGCCAACAAAAAATTCCTTTTGAGGCAATTATTTTTTGTTTATACCAGCGCCCCGCTTAAGCTCTCAACAATCGCGTATACTCGACATATAGCCGGTTGCCGGCATTATAATTAGAAATTGGACATCAGGTCTGTCCACCAGTTTACAGCGTAAATGTTTTTATGACTTTAAGCGTGGTTCCGTTAAAAATTTCACCCCCGTCTTGACGCCTCCGAAATGGCTGAGGCAGACTCATTTCCGCTCAGATTAAGGGATTAATTATGTCAGGAATCGCCCCGATTAAATTTGTCGCTATAGGCGGAGGCACAGGGCTTTCGACTCTGCTGAAAGGTCTGAAACCATATATTGTGGCTCCAGGATCAGAGTCGGTCCATGGAGAAAACTGGGGAGAAAACGGGGGAGAAAACGGGGGAGAAAACGAGATCAGCCAGCGCATTTCCCCTCGCATTTCATTGACGGCGATCGTCACCGTGACTGACGACGGCAAAAGCTCCGGGCGATTACGCGGTGAATTTTCGGTTTTGCCGCCGGGTGACATTCGAAATTGTCTTGTCGCGCTGGCTGACGAGGATCGTCTCATTACCCGACTCTTCCATCATCGCTTTCCCGGCGAGGGCGCCATTGGCGGCCATTCCCTGGGCAATCTGATCATATTGGCGCTCAACCAGATGAACGGGTGTTTTCTTCAAGCGATCGATCAGGCCGGAGCGATGTTGGGCATTAAGGCGCGCGTGCTGCCCTCCACGCTGGATCGCGTAGATCTTGTGGCGACGGTAGTAGGAGGACTCGTCCAGGGCCAGATGGCCATCAAATCGCAGAACGCGCCGATCCGCGAGTTGAGAATTTCGCCGCCAGACGCCCGCGCTCTGGACGAAGCGGTCGAGGCCATACTGGACGCCGATCTGATCACACTCGGTCCGGGATCGCTCTTCACCAGCATCATAGCCAATCTGCTCGTGCGCGGCGTCGCCGACGCGCTCACCCGATCGAAGGCGATGAAGATTTACGTCTGCAACGCGATGACCGAGTTCGACGAAACTGACGGGATGAAGGCCGCTGATCACGTGAAACATCTGCTCGCTTACGCCCCGAAGCTGAAATTGGATTATGCGCTGTTCAATTCCGCGCCGATTTCAGCCGAGATGGTCGAACGCTATGCGGCGGAAAAGGCCGTCGCGCTCGATCCGCCGACCGCTGAGGATTCAGCATTTTTTGAGTCAGGCGCTATCCAATTCATCTCGCTTCCGCTCATTTCGGAATCGCGGTCCGTGCGTCACGCGCCCGAAAAGCTCAGCAAAGCGATATTTAACATTTATAGCCGAGGCAGGGTTTCTCCCCCCGGCATCGACACGAGAGAAATCAGTACCGCGAACGGTAGCGAGCGGGCATCCCAATAAAAACCCGCTCGCCACCGCTCGCGCTACTGATTCTGGAGGAACGCAGTGAACAGTCCCATCAACGCATTGATCCTGGCCGCCGGTTTAGGCACAAGAATGAAGAGCAGCCAGGCCAAGGTTCTGCACAAACTAGGAAGCCGTCCGATGATCGCGCGAGCGCTGCGCGCGGCCGCGGAGTTGGCCCCCGAAAACATCTTCGTGGTCGTCGGCCATCAGGCGGGCAAAGTCGAAGAGGCCGCGCGCGCCTCGCTCGGCTCCGCCGACGCCGAAAAGCTGCGCTTCGTCATTCAATCGGAGCAGCGCGGCACCGGCCATGCCGTCAAATGCGCCGGCGATATGTTGAAAAACGCGAGCGGGCGCCTGGTCGTCTTTTACGGTGACACGCCTGCGGTCAAGGCCGGGACTCTGCGCAAACTGGCGTTCGAACACGAACGCGCCGGAAACGCCGCCACGCTGATCACAATCCGCATCGATCCGCCTCCGGCTTATGGGCGCATCATCAGGGACGCGCAAGGCGGTTTCCTGAAGATCGTCGAAGAACGTGATTGCTCACCGAAAGAGCGCGCGATTACCGAGTTGAATCCAGGCTTCTATTGCTTCGACATTCCGGCGCTGCTCGACGCGCTGGAAAAACTCACGCCGCATAACGCCCAGAACGAGTATTACCTGACCGACGTTCCTCAGCTCATGCTCGAAGCCGGCCTCAGAGTTGGAACGATCTTCCACGAGGACGCGCGCGAACTCGACGGCGTCAACACTCGCGCCGAACTGGCGTCGATGTGGAAGCGGCTGCGCCGCGAGACCATCGACCGTCTGATGGCCGCCGGAGTGACGATCATCGATCCGGACTCGACATACATTGACGATACGGTCGAGATCGGGAGCGACACCGTGATCCACCCGCAGGTGATCATCGAAGGCGACTCGCGGATCGGCAGCCATTGCGAAATCCATTCCTGGTCGCGCCTGGTCAACGCCGAGATCGGCGACGAATGCAGGATTCTGAACTCATGCGTGATCGTCAGCAGCAAATTGACGGCGCGCAATACCGTCGGGCCGTTCGCGCATCTGCGCCTTCACACCGAGTTGGCCGAAGAAGCTACGATAGGCAACTTTGTCGAAGCGAAGAAATCTCGCCTGGGCCGCAAAACGAAATCGATGCATCTGACCTATCTGGGCGACGCGACCATCGGCGACCGCGTCAACATCGGCGCCGGAACCGTCACCTGCAATTACGACGGCAAGCAGAAGAACCCGACCCACATCGAAGACGATGTGAAAATCGGTTCGGACACGATGCTGGTCGCGCCGGTGCGCGTCGGGCGCGGCTCTATGACCGGCGCGGGATCGGTGGTCATCAAGGACGTGCCGCCCGACTCGCTGGCCGCCGGCGTCCCGGCGCAGGTGAAAAAGAAGCTGAAAGAGTAAGACGAAATTCCGCAAAAAATATGCGCGCCAGTTGTGAGCGGAACTCGCATTGCTTGAAGAAAAGCGCAGGGTGAAAAGTTCGTAGTCCCGCCTTATGGTGTTTGAAAATTAAATGCAGCCATAAGCGCGATATGGAGTGCGGCGAACATTGTGGTTGCGCTATTTTTTCAAACACCATAAGGCGGGAC
>DASUFM010000980.1:0-5103 GCA_036274535.1 Blastocatellia bacterium | reverse complement strand
CACCGCCATGAAGGGCTGAACGCCAATAACTACTTCCGCAACGCGCAGGGACGCGACGCGCGGGGCGTCGAAGTCCAGCCGCGCAATCTATACCGCTACAACAGCGTCGGGTACGAAATCGGCGGCCCGGTATGGATTCCGGGGCTGGGTTTCAACAAGAGCAAGGAGAAACTTTTCTTTTATTGGAATCAGGAGTTCTACAGGCAACTCGCTCCCGAAGGCGCGCGCAACATCCGCATGCCCACTGAGGCCGAGCGCAACGGGGATTTCTCGCAGACGCTTGACGGCAACGGGGCGCGTGTCTTCATCAGCGACCCGACCAGGCTTGACGCCAATGGAAATCGGCTGCCTTGCGGAGCGGCGAATACTCTGGAGAATCCGGGAGGCTGCTTCGTCTCGAACGGGCAGCTCCATGTCATCCCGGCGGACCGCTTCTTCAGCAGCGGCCAGGCGATCCTGAATGTATATCCGGCGCCGAATGTGTCAGGGCGCAACGACTTCAACTACACATCCTCGATCTCTACCCAATACCCGCGCCGCGAAGACATTCTGCGCGTGGATTGGAATATCACGGAGCGAACGCATCTGGCGGCCCGCTATACCAATAACAAAGAAGACCGACTGCTGGCGTACGGCAGTTTCGCCAGTTCCCTGAACTTCCCGCTCTCACCCATATCGTTCCCCCGTCCGGGGCGCAACGGCGCGCTGACGTTGACGCACACGTTCAGCCCGACGCTGACCAACGAATTCATCTTCGGGCCGAGCAGCAACTTTATTGACCTGCGCCCGGCCGATGACAACGCGCTGGCCAAAACCTATAACGTCAACGTGCCGAAGCTGTTTCCGAACGTCGGCTTCGGCTACGTGCCGAATTTCCGTTTCGGCGGCGTTAACAATCAGACTTTCCCGACCATAGATTTCAACGGGCTGCCGTTCATCAATCAGAACCACACCTTCAATTTTATCGACAACGTCTCGAAGGTCGCCGGCTCGCACGCGCTCAAGATGGGCTTTTACGCGCAGCGCAGTCGCAAGGATCAGACGGTCTTCGCCCGCACCGACGGCGACATCAACTTTAACAACAATCCCAACAACCCGCTCAACACGGGGCATCCTTACGCCAACGCGCTGCTTGGCATCTATAACAATTACACGCAGGCCAACAACTTTCCCAAAGGGTTGTACCGGTATTGGAATATCGAAGGCTACATCCAGGACAACTGGAAGGCGACGCGACGGCTGACTCTGGATTACGGCTTGCGCATCTCGTATTACGAGCCGCAATACGACAGGCTGCTGCAGACGGGCGTGTTCAATCCGACGGAGTATGATCCAGCGCAAACCGTCCGCCTCTATTTCCCGGTCTGCATCAACGGCGCTTCCACATGTACGAGCGGCGCCAATCGGCGCGCGGTAGACCCGGCCCTGCTCGCGCCCGGCTTTACGCCTACGGTGTCCAACACTCTGCCGTCGAATTTCATCGGCGCGATTGTCCTGGGGAGCGGGAATCTGGCCAACGGCATAGGTCGCGCCGATCAGGGTTATCCGCGCGGCGGCTATGAAGGTCGCGGCCCGCAGTGGGGCCCGCGACTCGGCTTTGGTTACGATGTCTTCGGCGACGGCAAGACGGTCGTGCGCGGCGGCTTCGGCATCTCGTATGACCGCGTTCAGGGAAACGTAGCCTTCGATCAGATCGCCAATCCGCCAACAGTGATACAACCTCAACTGCTCTTTGGGCGGCTCTCCGATCTGACGCCTGGCCAGTCGGGCCTGATCGGGCCGTCCAGCGTGATCGGTTATGCGAGGGACGGTAAACTTCCGACCATTTACAGCATGAGCCTGAGCGTCCAGCGCGACATCGGCTTCAACACCGTGGTGGATGTCGCCTATGTCGGCACGCTCTCGCGCCACCTCTTCCAGCAGAGAAACCTGAACGCGATTCCGTTCGGCTATCTCTTTACGAAAGCGGCGCAAGACCCGACGCAATTCCCAGACACTGACGGCGACGGCATAGGCAATATCCCGGATTCAGATCCGAGCATTGCGCAGGTCTACAAAGACGCGGGGCTGAAATTCGACGGATCGAAAGCGCTGCCGGACAATTTGATCAAGCCGTTTTCAGGACTTGGGACGATCAGTTTCCGGGAAAACACCGGCACATCGAACTTCAATTCGCTGCAAGTAGGAGTCAACCGGCGTTTCTCGCGCGGCTTCACCTTCAGCGTCGCCTACACGCTGTCGAAAGCGCTGGGCACGAATGTTGGTGATTTCGATTTCGTCAACCCGTACAACGTCAGGCTCTACGATTACCGACTGCTGGGCTTCGATCGCACGCATTCCTTCGTGGGGACCTACGTTTACGATCTGCCGAAACTGGGCAAGCGCTTGGGCGACAACGTGTTCACGCGCGGCCTGTTCGACGGCTGGCAGATTTCCGGCATCACCAGTCTGATCAGCGGCAGCCCGTTCGAGCCTGGGCCCGGAGTCACCGGCAGCAATGCGAACCAGCGGATCACCGGTTCCTGGACTGAGCCTTCGCGCTTCCGGCTCAAAGGCGACCCGACCAGAGGGCCCGACGGGCTATTGATCAATCCAGACGCGTTCATTATTCCGGAAATAGGCAGTCTCGGTTTAGGCGAACGCTCGTACATCAGGAATCCTGGCGTCAACAACACCGACCTGTCCATCTTCAAGAAATTTCCCCTCGGCGGCGCCGATAAGGGACGCTACATACAGTTGCGGCTGGAAATGTTCAACGTCTTCAACCACACGCAATTCTCCGGCATCAACGCCGGGACCAACCTGGCGGCGCCGAACGGCAAGGATGCGAACGGGAATACGGTGTTCCTGACCGGCAATAATATTTTCGCTCGCTACAACGAGGTGATAATCAGCAACAACATTCGCGGACAGCGTCCCGGCGATGCGAGGCGGCCGTTGGGCGCGTTCTTCGGTGAATACAACAGCGCGCGCGACCCGCGCATTATCCAGCTTGGAGTAAAGATTTACTTCTGAGAGTTGAGTCTGATTTCCAAATATTGCTAAAGTGCGGTGGGCGTTGGTGCCCGCTCACCGCATTATTTTTAGAATGGCGTCATTATTCACAATTCTGATCTTTTTCTCTTCCCTGTTTCAGCAGGCGCCGCAAGTCAACGACGTCGCCGACCGCTTTAATCGCGCGGTGGAGTTGCAGAGAAAGGGCGATTTGAAAGGGGCGGCGGCGGAATATCGCGCGGCGCTGGCCCGCGCGCCCAATTACGCCGAGGCGCAGGCCAATCTTGGCGCCGTGCTGGCGCGGCTGGGCGAGTACGAAGAGGCGATTGCGGCGTACGAAGCCGCGCTGCGCCTCAAGCCGGAACTGACTCCGATTCTGCTCAATCTGGGTATAGCTCATTATCGCGCCGGGCAGTTCGCGAAAGCGGCGGAGGCTCTGGGACGTTTTATAGCCGTCGCGCCCGATCACGCGCAGGCCCGCCAGTTGCTGGGCGTCTCGCTGGTCGAACTGGGGCGCGACGCCGAGGCGATCTCTTATCTGGAGCCGGCGCTCGAGTCGCCGCAAGCCGAAGCGACGGCGCTATACAGTCTGGGCCTTGCCTGCCTGCGCTTGAGGCGCGACGGCGCGGGCGTTGCGGCAAAACGTCTGGCCGCTCGCGAAGACGGCATTGCGTTGTCGCATCTGTTGCAAGGTCAGGCGTACCTTGAAGAACTCTCGTTCGAGAAGGCCGCGATTGAACTGGAAGCGGCGGCAAAACTCTCGCCGGTTTTGCCTCGAATCGACTTCCTGTTGGGACTGGCCTATTTCAAACTCGGGCGATTGCAGGAAGCGCGCGAGCGGCTGGAACACGAGCTCAACGGCGATCCGGACGATTTCCTGACCCTCTATTACCTCGCTTCGCTGTCTGAGAAGCAGAACGACCTGGACTCCGCCGGCCGCCGCATCGAAGCGGCGCTGGCGCGGCGACCGCAATCGATCGAGGCGCTGACGCTGGCCGGAAGCGTCTTCTTTAAACAAGGGCGCGCCGCCGAGGCCGTCCGGGTTTTGGAGCAGGCCACGCGATTGAAACCGGACAATTCGGAAGCGCGTTATTTGCTGGCGAGAGGCTATCAGAAACTCGGGCGAAAGCAGGAAGCCGCCCGCGAATTTAAGGAAGTCGAACGCCTCAAGGCGCAGGCGAATGAACGCGAAAAAGAACGCAAACCCGACCAGTGAAAGTTAGCGCCTGAAATTCTGTTTTCCCATTGGGTATTGGATATTGGCTATTGGTCATTGTTATACCGGGAGAAAAGGATTTCTCTCCTGCCATTCAATGTCCAATATCCAATACCCAATATCCAATGGCTTCGCGACTTCAATCAATCTATGAAAAAAACGCAGATTCGACCGGCAGTTCTACCAGCCTCTATCGCATTCGCGTGCGTATTAATGATCGCGCCGCTCCTGCCGCCTCGACCTGCGGGGGCGCAATCCGGCGCCGTCACCGTGCAGATAGACCGGCCCGGCGCGGCCATTTCTCCTACTCTTTTCGGGTTGTTTTTCGAAGACATCAACTTCGGCGCCGACGGCGGACTTTATCCCGAACGTGTGAAGAATCGCTCGTTCGAGTTCCCCGATCCGATGATGGGATGGAAACGGCTTGCGCGCGGAGAGGCGAAAGGGGCGCTGCAAATCTACGATGTGGGATCGAGAAGCGCCCGTCCGAACGCGCATTACGTGCAAATCAAAACCGATTCCGGCGGCTTCGGCCTCACGAACGAAGGATTCCGCGGCATGGGCGTCGAACAGGGTAAGGAATATCTCTTCTCAGTCCTGGCTCGCAATGCAGGCGATACGCCATCCGCGCTGCGCGTCGAAGTGGAAGGCCACGACGGTAAAAAATTGGGCGAGGCCGAAATTACCGGACTGACGCAGGCGTGGAAAACCCATACGGCGGTCATTCGCCCCGCGGCGACCAGCGGCAAGGCGCGGTTGAATCTGTTGATGGATGGGCCCGGCAGAGTCGACGTCGATCTGATCTCGCTCTATCCGAAAGAGACATGGAAGAACCGGCCGAACGGATTGCGCGCCGACCTGGTTCAACTGCTCGGCGACCTGAAACCCGGCTT
>DASUFM010000979.1:0-2469 GCA_036274535.1 Blastocatellia bacterium | reverse complement strand
CAGGCGGAGCCGTGATACTTGCGACGCCTTCTATCTTATTGAGAAAGTGGAGAGCAGCAGCTACGTCCTGATCCCTGGTATGACCGTTTTCACACACGAGCATGAGCTTGCGACCCGACGCTATGGTTCCGCTTTGCAATTACCATTTGGAAAGTAGCCCGGCCGCTGAAAAGGACCCATGAAAACGATTCGCACAATTTTCTCCACGGATTTTGTAAATATTGAGTCGGCTGTGATTAGCAACTTAATCCTATACGAACAATCAACTGGGAAGGCGCGTTCGAAGAGGAAGGCGACCGGATCGCCCAACTTATTCAAGGTTTTCCGGCGTAACAAAAAACGGTAAGGAAAAAGGAAGTGAGAAAATGGCCAACCGATTTATTGTGGCCCATAAAACCGAAGATCTCGCCGGCGGGACGCTGAAGGAGACGCAATCAATGGCGGTGATACAAAGGTGATTGACCGGGAACAGGTCGCTGTTACGAGCGGGCGCTCGAGACAGAGATGACTTCAAGCGAAGGGATTTTCGTCGGCGCTGCGTCCATAGATCACCGGAACCGGGACGTCGAGCAGTCGTAAGTAGACTGACAACTGGCCGCGATGATGATACCAATGATTTAACATCAGCGACCGGATTACCCCGCCCCTCGGCGCCGTGAATACCTCGTTACCTTTGAAAGTCAGGCGCCAGCTTCCCAATGCGGTCTGTTCGCCCATAGAACCGAGGTAATCCTGAGCGGCTCTAAGGCTCTCATCATGGGCCGCGAGTATCTCTTCTACGTTGCCCGGCGCCGGAGGCGTGAAATTCGCTTGTGAGGCGTCAAACTCATCAACTTGCGTCAGCCTCGACAGATCGCCGACCATCCATTCGTACCGGAAGGGCGGTTTGCTTCTCTCCTGGTCCGCGACAAGGATCTGGCGCGCCAGCTTGCCGACGGCTTCAAGGAGCTATGGAACAAGGCGATGCGCGACATCGTGCAGGGTGATAATCCCCAGCAGTTCCGAGGCGTCTTTCCGGCTGACGACGGGTATCTGGGAGACGCCCTTTCGCCCCAGCTTGATCATGACGACGTCGAGCGTTTGGTCAGGGCGCGCCAGTTCGAGATTCTTACTGGTAATGTTTCTGCGCTGATCACCATATCGCCAGAAACCACATTCGCATCAGTCACAGCCCCTTCGATCACAGGGCGATATCCTGGCATACGAAGTAGCAGGTTGCGCTCGCCCTTGTCAACAGTTTGATCGGAGGCGTTATGTCTGAAAATCGTGAGATCGTCACGCGCTTCAGATTCGAGAGTAGGCTTACTTCTCGCGCCGCTTGACAGACGATGCGACTCCTTATACCCTCTCCCATATTTTATCTATGGGAAGAGGATCTATGGGAAGTGACGCGAAGAAAACTGAGTTGGTTCCGGGGACACTCGATATGCTCATCCTCAAGACCCTGGAACGTAACGCCGAGCGGATGCGCGGCTACGGGATCGCCCGCTATATCAAGCAGATCTCCAACGATCGCGTAGCGCAGCCTACGTGAGTCGAAGCCCCTTGATGCAAATGATGGACAATCTATCAGAACTCTGGCGCAGGCTGCTCTTCTACTTGCAGCGAGATCGATTCGACCGCGAACTGGAAGAGGAGATGCGCTTCCACCTAAAAATGAAGGCGGAAGAAAACCTCGCTGCGGGAATATCGCCGGAAGAAGCGCGGTATGCGGCGCGGCGGCAATTCGGCAATCAAACACTGTTTCAGGAGGTGAGTCGCGATATGTGGGGCTTCAGAACTCTGGAGGCGCTCGCGAAGGATTTACGCTACGGCCTGCGAATGATGATCAAGAACCCCGGGTTCACCTGGGTCGCGGTAATCACGCTGGCGCTGGGCATCGGGGCGAACACGGCGATATTCAGCGTCGTCAATTCGGTATTGCTGCGGCCCTTGCCTTATCCGAACGCCGAACGGTTGATGACCATCTGGGAAGATCACCGGGCGCGCAACGGGCCGGAGCGCGAATGGACTTCGCCTCCCGGATTTGAAGACTGGCGCGATCAAGCGAAGTCGTTCGATCACGTTGTGGCGTTTCAATTCTGGCAGACGACCCTGACCGGACAAGGAGAGCCGGAGCGGTTGACCGGCGCCCAGGTTTCGCACGACACATTCGCGATGCTCGGCGTCGCGCCTGCGCTAGGCCGCTCGTTTCGCCCGGAAGAAGATCGGCCAGGGGTTGAGAGCGTTGTCATAATCAGCCACGGCTTGTGGCGGAAGAGATTCGGCGCTGACCCCTCACTGGTCGGCCGAAGGATTTTGCTCAACGGCGAGGGCCGAGTGGTTATCGGCGTCATGCCCGCGGGCTTCAAATTTCCGATCATTGCCGACGCCGACGTCTGGCGTCCGATTCAGCCCGTCCTCAACTCGGGATGTCGGCGTGGATGCACCGCGATTCGCGTGATGGCGCGATTGAAACCGGAAGCTACC
>DASUFM010000978.1:0-2802 GCA_036274535.1 Blastocatellia bacterium | reverse complement strand
AAGCGCAAGCCGCCACAAGCGCGCCCACGACCGCGCAGGACGACACCAGCCTCGTTGAAGGCGCCCCCGCAGCGCTGAATTCGCCTCCCCAGGCGAACAACGAGCCGGGGATGGTGACCGCGTCTCTGCGTCAAATCGCGGTCACCAGCGAGAATGTGACGCTCGAATTGGCTATCTCGGCGCAGAACCCTCTCAAAAACGTTACGGTCGTTTTACGCGCCGGCGATTTTCAGGATGTTCGCCAGGCCTTTATCCCGAATACACAGGGACGTGTGCCATTCCTTGTGCCGGCCAAGTTCGCCTCGGCGGGACTCTATTACGAGGTTAAAGATGAGGCTCAGCGCCTGTTAACAAACGGCAACGCCAGCCTTGGCAACCTCTCTAAATAAATTGCAGGAACTACCACGAAAGACACGGCAGAGGGACAGAGAGACGGATGGACGGGGACAGAGGGATGGGCGGAGAAAGCGGCGCTCCATCCCTCTATCCCTCCGTCTCTCTGTCTTTCCGTCTCCGTGACTGAATTCTTATCTCAGAACTTCAGAAGTGGTCTTGACATTTCCATTGATAGCGTGGAAGATTTGCGCCTTAACAAATCCGAAATTTCACAAGCTTCGGTTTCATTCTTCAAGTGAGCAAGTCTAGGGCACGTAAGTAGAAAATATATCTCCAAAGCGAGGTGGGGGTTTCTTTTATGCCACAACTCTTCACCCGCGGCACGAATACGCTTGCGCGATTGAGTATAGTCGGAGTCATATTACTTCTTGGACTGGGTAGTTGGTTAATTCTCGAACTCAATCGTTCACCTTTTGTAACCAAAGCGTTCGTGGCGCGGGAGCAGCCGGTACAATTCTCGCACAAGCACCATGCGGGTGATGACGGGATTGATTGCCGATATTGTCATACTAGCGTCGAAACGACGGCTACGGCGGGAATGCCAGCGACTAAGACGTGCATGAATTGCCATTCGCAATTATTTGCTAATAGTCCCTACCTGGAAATCGTGCGCAACAGCTGGCGCGACGGCCAACCGATCAAATGGACGCGAGTGCATGACCTCCCTGATTTCGCCTATTTCAACCACAGCATACACGTCGCCAAAGGCGTAGGATGTTCCACCTGTCATGGACAGGTGGACAATATGCCGTTGATGTGGAACACCGCCTCTCTGCAAATGGAGTGGTGCCTCCAATGCCATCGCAATCCCGAAAAGTTTGTGCGGCCTAAGGAGGAGATCACCAATATGCAGTGGCCTCCGGCCGGTTGGGATCAAGCCAAAGAGGGTCCCGCACTGGTCGAAAAGTACCGCATTCAGAAGCCCAATGTGCTGACGAGCTGTTCAACCTGTCATAGATAAGTGGTTGGTGATTGGTGGTTGGTATAAAGCGGTTTTAAAAACAGGCGCTTTGCCAACAATCAACGACCAACGACCAACGACCAACAACCAATACAATGTCTCATCGAGATCATCATCATGATGTCGCGCCGATACGCGATAAGATTCGTAAGGGCCTTGATAAAAAAGGGGAATTCTGGAGAAGCCTGGAAGAACTAGCCGATACAGACAAGTTCCGCGAGTTTCTTCACCGTGAATTTCCCGCCGTCAATCCATCCGAGGCCGATCCGTCCTGGCTCGATCCGAATGGCCGTCGAAACTTCCTGAAGTTGATGAGCGCCAGTCTGGCCTTTGCCGGCCTGGCGGCGTGCACCAATCAGCCGAAAGAGCACATAGTTCCTTATGTGAAGACGCCTGACGGAATGATTCCGGGCAAGCCGCAATTTTACGCGACGGCGATGCCGCTGGGCGGCGTGGCTTCCGGCCTGCTGGTCGAAAGCCACGAAGGGCGTCCGACCAAGATTGAGGGCAACCCCGATCACCCCGCGTCTCTGGGGGGGACGACGGTGTACGAACAGGCTTCGGTGCTCACGCTTTACGACCCCGACCGCTCGCGGACCATACTGAATCTGGGCAACCCGCGCACCTGGGGCGATTTTCTGAACTTCCTGAGCCGCGCTATGGAGGATCAGCGAAAGAAGCAGGGCGCGGGATTGCGCATTCTGACCGAGACCTCCACTTCGCCGACCCTGGCCGATCAGGTTAAAAAGCTGAAAGCCGCCTTCCCGCAGGCGAAATGGCATGTCTATGAGCCCGGTTCACGCAACGGGGCGCGGTTGGGCGCGCAGATGGTTTTCGGCCAGCCTGTCAACACGGTTTATCAATTCGACAAGGCCGACTGCATACTCTCGCTCGACGCCGATTTTCTGACCAGCGGGCCGGGCAGCGTACGTTACGCGCGCGATTTCATCAATCGCCGCCGCCTCATAGACGGCTCGAAGGAGATGAACCGCCTCTATGTGGCCGAGAGCGCGTTGACGCCGACCGGCGCCAAGGCCGACCACCGGTTGCCGATCAGGGCGAGCGAGGTCGAGGCTTTCGCGCTCGCCGTCGCGTCGGCGGTCGGGGCTCAGGGCCTGCCTGCCGCCAGCCTGAGCGGAAACGCGGCGAAATTCGCCGCGGCCGTGGCCAAAGATCTCAAGGCGAACAGCGGCAAGAGCATAGTCATCGCGGGCGAGCATCAATCTCCGTCGGTCCACGCCATCGCCCACGCGATCAACGCCGCGCTGGGCGCGCCGGGCTCGACGCTCTATTACACCGACCCGCTCGAAGTCGAACCGGTCGATCAGATCGCTTCGATCAACGACCTGGTCGGCGATTTGAACGCGGGCAAAGTAGAATTGCTCATGATCATCGGCGCCAATCCGGTTTACAACGCGCCGGTCTTCGGCGGCGGCCAGACTTTC
>DASUFM010000977.1:0-6710 GCA_036274535.1 Blastocatellia bacterium | reverse complement strand
TGCTCGACGAGCCCACGAACCACCTGGATGTCGAGGCCGTCGAGTGGCTGGAAGACTTTCTGTCCGGTTACAAATCGGCCTATCTGATCATCTCGCATGACCGTTTCTTCCTCGATCACACGGTCAATCGCGTTCTGGACCTCGAGAACGGGCAGGTCGAAAGTTACAGGGGCAATTACAGCGACTACCTTGTCGAAAGGGAAGAGCGGCGCGAGCAGCGGCGGCGCGCTTACCGCGAGCAGCAGGAGATGATCGCGCGCACCGAGGAGTTCATACGCCGCAACCTCGCGGGCCAGAAAACGAAACAGGCCAAGTCGCGACGCAATTTCCTGGAGCGAATGGAGCGGCTGGAAAACGTAGGCGATCTGGAGACGGCTAATTTCAAACTCAAACCGACGGCGCGCACGGGCGACCAGGTTCTGATCCTGGATAAACTGGCGATAGGTTTTCCGGGCAAGACGCTGGCCAGCAATCTCTCTTTGCTGCTGCGCCGCGGCGAACGACTGGGAATCATCGGCGGCAACGGCGTGGGCAAGACCACGCTGCTCAGAACGGTCCTGGGCGAACAGAAGCCGCTCGGCGGAGACTGGCGCTGGGGGACGGGCGTCAACGTCGGCTATTACGACCAGCGTTTGCTGATGGTCGACGATCGCAACACGGTGATCGAGGAATTGCGCGGCGCAGCCTCGTCAACAGTGACCGACGGCGAACTGCGCGGGTTCCTGGGGCGGTTTCTCTTCACCGGCGACGACGTGTTCAAGCCGGTCTCGGCGCTTTCTGGCGGCGAGAAGGGAAGACTGGCGCTGGCGAAATTGATCTATTCGCGCGTCAACCTGCTCATCCTCGACGAGCCGACCAACCACCTCGACATCGCCTCGCGCGAGGCGCTGGAAGACGCGCTGAACGATTTCGACGGAGCGATCATCACCGTCTCGCACGACCGCTATTTCCTGGACCGCGTGGCGACCCGGATCCTCGTTCTCAAAGGCGAAGAAGGCGAGAGGGGCTTCGAACATTTCGACGGCGGCTACACCGAATTTTACGAGAGCCACCATCGCGCCCTGGCCGAACAACAGGCCGCGGAGATTGAGAAGCAGAAAGCGGAACGCGCGCGGCGAGAGAAGGAAACGGCGAAACCGAAGGCTCCCAAAAAATCCAAACAGAAACAACCCTCGGCGGCCGAGATAGAGGCCGAAATCCATGCCGTAGAAGCCGAATTGTCCGACCTGTCCGAACTGCTTTCGACGGAAGAAGTGGCGCGAGACAAAGCCCGCCTCTTCGAGTTGACCGAAAAGTATCAGGCCCACAATGACAAACTCACGGGACTCTATTCAGCCTGGGAGACCGCGCTGGCCGAAGAAGACGCCCTCACAGCCAAGTAAAACTGAACACAAACGATCCAATGGAGGGGCGGGTTTTCCCCGCCCTGTCGGCGCCCAAAGCGATGGGGCGGGGAAAACCCGCCCCTACATTGCTGAACGTATTTATTCGCTCAGCCGTACCCGCGCGTCAATTAAAGAAATTCCTTCGCCGTTCGGATGAATGATCGCCGGATTTAGATCGATCTCCGCGATTCGCGGCGCGGCTTCGGCCAGCGCTCCGAGCGCGAGCAGCAATCGTTCGAGCGCCGCGACGTCGGCGGAGGGGGCGCCGCGGTAACCTCGCAGCAATTTAGAAACACGAGTTTCTTCGATCATCTCCGAAACGTCGCGGTCGGTCAGCGGCAGTACGCGAAAGACCACGTCGTCCAGCAATTCGACCAGCGCTCCGCCCGAGCCGAAAGCCACGAGCGGGCCGAAGACCGGGTCGTTAGTGACGCCGGCCAGGACTTCAACGCCGGGCCTGGCCATCGGCGACACGCTGGCCGCGGCCATGTCGACGCCGTGCTCGGAGAGTTGTTCGGCGAGCCGTTTGTAACCGGCTGCGGCTTCGGCGACGGGGACGTTCAACAGGACTCCGCCTACGTCGGTTTTGTGCAACACGGCGGGCTCGATGATTTTCATCGCGACGGGACGTTTGAACTCGGCGGCGGCCGCGGCTGCCTCTTCGGGCGAACGCGCGATGCGCAAAGGAGTCAACTCGATTCCGGCGGCGCCGAGCAGCGTCGCGACGTCCGTTTGCGAAAGCCATTGCGCGGGGTTGTCCGCCATCACTCGATCGACCGCCGCGCGGTCGATCGGAACGTTCACGATGTGGCCCGGGGCTTTGGCTCGCCACGACCCGTAGCGCGCCGCGGCGCTGAGGGCCGCGATCGCGCCTTCGGGGAAATCGTAGACGGGCAAGACGCCTTCGCCGGCCCCTGTAAAATGGATAACCGAGAGCCTGGATTGCGGGTCGAGGAAGACAGCCGCGATGGGGCGATTCTTTTGCGAATGCGCGCAGGCGACATCGCTTATCACTCGGGCGACTTCGGACGAAGGCGTGACCAGCGGCGGAATGAAGATGACCAGAATGGCGTCCAGGCCAGGTTCATCACAGAGCGCTTCCAGGCAGGCGCGGTATTGTTCGGGGCCGCCGTTGGCGGTCATATCGACAGGGTTGTTGATCGCGGCGGTCGGCGGCAGGGCCGCTCGCAGTTTCTCTTTTGTCGCTTCGCCGAGCGGCGCAACTTTCAATCCGGCGGCCTCGGCGGCGTCTACGGCCAGGATCGCCGGGCCTCCGGCGTTGGTAAGGACGCCGATTCGATTGCCCGCGGGACTGGGTTGAGAGGCGAGCAATCGCGCGACCGAGAAGAATTCCATCAGTGTGTTGACGCGGATGATGCCGGTTTGAGCGAACAGCGCGTCGGCCGCGCGGTCTGAACTCGCCAGCGCCGCCGTGTGGCTGGAAGCTGCGCGCGCTCCGGCGGCGGTGCGTCCCGATTTGACCGCGACGATCGGTTTGCGCCGGGCCACGCGCCGGGCGATGCGGGCGAAGCGCCGCGGATTACCGAAGCTTTCAAGATAAAGCAGAATCACGTCCGTCGCTTCGTCGGCTTCCCAATATTGCAGCAAATCGTTGCCTGAAACGTCGGCGCGGTTGCCGATGCTCGCGAATGATGAAACGCCCAGACCGAACTGCTCCAGCTGATTGAGCAGCGCCAATCCCAGCGCGCCTGATTCAGAGCCGATAGCGATGCCGCCCTCCGGCGGGTCTGCAGGCGCGAAGGTTCCGAGCATTCGCGTTTCGCTCGACGCGTTGACCAGGCCCAGGCAGTTCGGCCCGACCAGCCTCATTCCCGACGACCGGCAAATGTCCAGCAATTCATCCTGCGCCGCTTTGCCTTCCGCCCCCGTTTCGGCGAAGCCAGCCGAGATCACGCACAGAGCGCGGACTCCGGCGGCGGCGCATTGCCGGGCGGCGTCGAGCACGGCGCCCGCCGGAACTGTTACGAAAGCCAGTTCCGGCGCCTCAGGCAAATCTCTGACGCCGGCGTAAGCTCGCACGCCCGCGACCGATTTCGCCGACGGGTTGATCGGATAGACGACGCCCGTGAAGCGGCGCCTGATGAGATTTTGAAAAAGCGCTCCGCCGACCGATTTCGGATTGCGGCTGGCGCCGATGACGGCGATCGATTTCGGAGCGAAAACGTGGGCGAGCGACGCGCGTTCAGCTTCAGCCTCCTGGGCTTCGGCTCGCGCCTGCGCCAGCTCGGTCTGCGCAATGGGAAATTCCAGTTGCGTCACGCCATAACTGGTCGTCGCCGAAAGCGCGTAACCGGCTTTTCGGAAAACAGAGAGCATCTGCCGGTTGTCGGCCAGGACGTCTGCGGAAAAACGAGTGACGCCGCGCTCGCGCGCCAGTTCGGCCAGCGTGTCCAGCAGCAGCGTGCCTATGCCGCGGCGTTGCATCGCGTCTTCGACCAGAAATGAGACTTCGGCGACGTCCGGCTTTTCTCCCCGAGCTCCATAGCGCCCTACCGCGACTATCCGTTCGTCGCGGCCTTCACCCTGTGTGACTACGAGAGCGACGTGGCGCGAGCCGTCAATGTCGATCAGCTTGTCCAGCATGTCCTCGGTCAGTTCCTTGATCGTATGAAGGAAGCGAAAACGGATGGATTCAGGCGAACATCGCCCGAAGAGATCTTTCAAAGCCTGTCGGTCCTCCCGACGCATCGAACGAACCCGCAGCGCGGCGCCGTCCCGCAGCAAAAAGTCTTTGGAAAATTGCATAAATAGGATAATAGGACAGATAGGGCGGATAGGACAGATAGGATATCCGCCCTATCTGTCCTATCTGCCCTATCCGTCCTATCCGTCCTATTGATTCAGTTTAGGTAGAGATTCAAATTGCAGCAAAGTTTTGACTCCGTCGGCGTCTTCAATTTCCAGCGCTTCATCGCGACCGTCGGCTGACGTTTTCGTGAAGACGCGGGCGGCCCGCGCGATCGTGTGAGTCAGATGGCGTTCGTCGCCCGCGCTGCCGGCGCCGAGCATAATTTCGATTTGCGGAGCGTCAGTCCCTTTCTCATTGACGCTGACGCCATTCAGCGGCAGATTTTGCTCCTCCTCCTGCGCTCCGAGATCGCCGAAGGTTTCCATCCGTGTCGGGCGTGACAGGTTTCGTTTGCTGAATTCATCGAAGAACCTGGCCCATTGGTCTCGTTTGATCTCTCCGGATTCGGCTTTACTGGCGACAGGCATAATAATCTCCTAAATTCATGTCTTATAGGACTTATAGGACTTATAGGACCTATAGGTCCCATAAGTCCTATTTTTGAACACGCAAGAGCCGTGCCGTCTTTTATGGGCACGACTGTTGCTCAATCGCTGTTATGAGATTCAGGGACCGCAGAGAAGCCGGAAGGCGATTGGCCGGGCGACTGGCCGAATACGCCAATCGCCGCGACGTAATCGTTTTGGCGTTGACCTGCGGCGCCGTCCCAGTGGCCTATGAGATCGCTGAAGCGATAGGCGCGCCGCTGGACGTATTTCTCGTGCGCAGGCTGGCGGCGCCCGGGAGCGAAGACCTGTCGATGGGCGCGGTCGCGACTGGCGGCGTCAGCGTGTTGAACGAAAACGTCGTCGGCTATCTCGATATCTCAAACGAGACTCTGGAGGAGGTGACCTGTCGCGAGCGGCGCGAATTGGAGCGGCGGGAACGATTGTATAGGGGCGGGCGCCCCGCGCCAGATCTCATGGGCCGCACAATCATTCTGGTTGATGACGGATTGGCGTCCGCTTCGACGATGCGCGCCGCCTGCGTCGCCATGCGCGCTCACCGGCCCGCGCGTGTTATAGCGGCGGCGCCGGTCGCGGCGCGCGCGACCTGTGAATTATTCAATGAAGTAGCGGATGGGATCGTTTGCGCGCGTAACGCGGCGCCGGACCCTTATTGCGTCGTAACCCTATGGTACGACGACTTCTTTCAAACGACGGATGAAGAAGCGCGCAGTTTAATGGAACAAAGCAAAGGGCGGGGAAGCGCCTTGTGAGCGGATTGGCGTCCTCCATGAGCATCCTCGCCGAACAGGCCTTCTGGCGCGCCGCCGGCGCCAGGCTGATACCCGGCAACAGCGCGCATATCCTCAAAGACGCCACTGAAAATTACCCCGCCTGGCTCGAAGCGATCGAATCGGCCCGCCATACGATCCATTTTGAGTGCTATATTATTCATGAAGATAAGCAGGGAGAGGTCTTCGCCGATGCGCTCGCCAGGAAGGCCCGCGACGGGGTGAGGGTCAGATTGATTTATGATTGGATGGGGGCTTTCAACTCGACGTCGAACGGGTTCTGGCGGCGTTTGCGGGGCGCCGGGATCGAGGCGCGGTGTTTCAACCCGCCGCGTTTCGACAGTCCTTTTGGCTGGCTTGGACGCGATCATCGCAAGATGCTCGCCATTGACGGCCGAACGGGCTTCGTCTCCGGCTTGTGCGTGGGATTGATGTGGGTCGGCGACCCGCGCGCCGGCGTAGAGCCGTGGAGGGACACCGGAATCGAGATAAGAGGCCCCGCCGTGACCGAACTCGAGCGCGCCTTCGCTCAGATGTGGGCGGCCTGCGGCCAGCCGCTCTCGGGCGAGGAATTTTTCGATTCCGTTTCCCCCGTTCCGCCCGCCTGCGAGGGCGGCGATGTGGCGCTGCGTATTGTGGCCAGCATGCCGAATCTGGCCGGCATATATCGCCTGGATCAGATAATCGCGGCGGCGGCGCGGGAAACGCTTTGGCTGACCGACGCTTATTTCGCCGGGACTACTCCATACGTTCAGGCGCTGAGCGCGGCGGCCAGAGACGGTGTGGATGTTCGGCTACTGGTCCCGCAGGCCAGCGACATTCCGGTGATGCGCGCGTTGTCGCGAACGAGCTATCGTCCGCTGCTGGAAGCGGGCGTCAGAGTCTACGAATGGAATGGCCCGATGATTCACGCGAAGACCGCGGTCGCCGATGGGCTTTGGGCCAGGATAGGCTCCACCAATCTGAACCCGATAAGCTGGGTGAACAACTGGGAGCTCGATGTGGTCATCGAAGACGCGCGAATCGGCGAAGAGATGGAGCGGATGTTTCTAGAGGATTTGGAGAATGCGACCGAGATGGTTCTGACGGTGGAGCGCAGACTCGCTCCGGCGTCTTATACTGAACGTCGCCACGATTCTCGCCGTGGCTCTTACCATGGCCCTCATAGATTGCGCGCTTCAATCGGCGGTGGGAGCTCGAGCCGGGCGGCCGCCGGGGCAATCCAGATCGGCCGGACTGTCGGCGCCGCCATTACCAATCGCCGCGCGCTCGGGCCCGC
>DASUFM010000976.1:0-7847 GCA_036274535.1 Blastocatellia bacterium | reverse complement strand
TTGACCGCCATCAAAGGGATGAGCGAAGTGATGATGAAGTTCGACCCCGGCGCGGAGAAGCGGCGCGAAATGAGCGCCACGATCCACGAGGCGACCGAGCGGATGACGCGGATGATTGACGACTATCTGGACTTGACGCGCCTTGAATCAGGCGCGCGCGAGCCTCGGTGGGATTGGCGCAAGGTCGAATCGCTGGTCGAACAAAACCTGCTGTTGCTCGACCCGGTCGCGGCGCGGCGCGGCGTCACACTCATCCGCAAGTTTGCGCCTGACCTGCCGCCGATTCTGGCCGACGCCGATTTGCTGGCGCGCGCCCTGACAAACCTCGTCGCCAACGCGATCAAATACAGCCCCACTGACACCGAAGTGGCGATCTCGGCCTGGGCCGGGGAAGACACACTCTTCATCGCGGTCGCCGATCAGGGATATGGAATTCCGCCGGAACACCAGGCGAGTGTTTTCGAGAAATTCTTCCGCGTGCCGCGCGTGGAAGACGCCGAGACGCCTGGCACGGGACTCGGATTGGCGCTGGTCCGCGAGATCGCCGAATTGCATGACGGGCGCGTGACGCTCGAAAGCCTGCCCGGCGCCGGCTCGATTTTTACGCTGCGATTGCCATTGAATCGGAAACCGATATGAATCCGATTCACGTAATATTGAGCGCTCCCTCAGTTACAAACATTCGAACGACACAATGACACCACCTCCCAAAATTTTGGTCGCCGACACCGATACGCTTCACAACTATCGCTTCCCCGGCAACGTGATTTCTAGAGGACAGTGAGAGATGATTTTGCATGCAGATTCCATATCGCTCCGGCGCCGGATTCGCTGGTTGCTCATCTTGTTCCTTTTCGCTGCTTCGATCCAATGGGCGGGGGCGACGACAATGGCGCAAACCCTGGATGCGCGCGTCGCGAGCGTAAATGGGCCGGCTCTGCGACGCAACAATCAACGCGCCTTCATTCTCTCCCAAGGCGACTTGCTGAACCCCGGCGACGAGATCGATACGCGCGGAGGAGGGCGCGTGGTCATCGAGTTAACGGACGGCAGCGTGGTCGTAATCCAGCCGAAATCGCGCATCGCCATCCGCGATTACCGCTCCGTCGCGTCGCTGCGCGAGATGTTTCGGATCCTCGTCGGGCGCGTGCGCGTCAGGATCGCTCATTACGGCGGCAAACCGAATCCGTATCGCGTCAACAGTCCGACGGCATCGATCCTGGTGCGCGGCACCGAATTCGACGTCGCCGTCGAGCCTTCCGGCGACACTCGCGTGGCGGTTTACGAGGGCCTGGTTGAGGTGCAAAGCCTCAGCGATCCGAGCCGCCGCGCGCTCCTTTCCGCAGGACGGGGAGCGCTGGTGAGGCCGAATGAAGACATCCGTTTCTTCACGCCCGGCTCGAGAAACAGGTCCAACAAACGCGGCGCCAGAAACGACGACGCCGCCAACGCTAATACCAACGCCAACGGCCAGGCCGGCGCCAGGCTCGATGACGCTGAAGTAGGACTCGAGGCGGCGGGAATGTCCGCATCACCCCGCACTGACGATGGGTTGATGGAGAGAGAGACGTCTGACGAAACGGCGGCAATGTCCGTGGCGCGCCGCACTGAGACTGAGGATGATGACTTACAGCGCGGCGTCGTGCCCGCCAATACGACTACGAACGTCAGGACATACCTGGCCAGCGACTACGAACGATATGTCGACAGCCTGGCGGGTCTGGGCTGGTCGCTTCCACTTCGACGCTTCGCCGCTTTCGCGGACTCTCACTTCGACAGCCTTGATAACCCCGCCTATGCGACCGACATCGTTGCGATCGAAGGAATGGTCTGGCTGATCCCATTTTTTAACAAGGCGCGGGGCGCCGATCTGCAAAGCGGATCCGCAGGTTTTCCCTTTTCCGGCAATCTGATAAGACCATTCGATTCAGGGCTCCTGGCGCAGGGCGATTTCTTCATCCCCGTGGATCGCGCGCGCATGGTGATCGGCGGAGCGGTCGCCGTCGGCGCCGACCGGTCGCAATCTTTAACCTTAGATCTGGCGTCCGCCTCTCTGATTAGCTCCTTTCCCGCAGGCGACCGCATTTCGCGCTATGACTCCGTCTCGACCGAAACCATGTCGATCACTGGTTCGCTGATGGCGGCGCGGCGCTTCGGCGATGACGGCCGCACTAGCGTCGGCGCCGGCGTGGAGTTGGTCAGTAGCGGCGGCGACTTGCGCGGTCAGACCTCGCTGGCGAACGGCGCCGGAGCGCTACAGACTGAAGATCTCAAAACAGAGCCTCAAATAAGCCGCCTCCGCTTCAGGGTAGGTATGACACGAGAATTTGACGGCGGTCACAAGCTAGGCCTGCTCTACCGTCACGAGTCGGCGGCCGCCGACGAGCGCGACCGTTCACGGCTATTCAACGGCATGCCGCTAGACCTCGATTCGACGCGTCAAAAAGGGCAGTCCTCGGAAGTCTCCTTCAGATTGCGCGGGCCAGGCGCCCGCCGGCTCTTTTACGGTCTCGAAGGCTCGTTGCTCTGGGGCGGGAGCAACGGACGGATTCGGCGCGCGGCGCTCTTGGACTCGACCACGCGGGCCGACGCGGGTAGCGCCAGCGTCAACTTCGGCCTGGGATTCGCTTTGCGGCGAACGACCGTCTTGAGCGCGGACTTCGGCTTCGGACTCTCGCGCCTCAAGGAGGAGCGACGCGAGAACGCGACCGGAAATCCGGTCGAGGACAGGCAAGAGCGCGAGCGCTTCGCATCCGGGCGCCTGGGATTACAAACAGACGTCTGGCGCCGGTCGTTCATCAGCGCATCGGCGATGGCGATCGGCCAGACGAACACGATCGATCTCAGTCTCTTTCCAGATCTCTTTGGCCGGCGATTGAATAGTCTCGGCCTGGCCGAGACGGACGGACGCTCGCGCCGAAACTCGACGTACCTCTTCTCAGATTTCGGGGGCGGCTGGCGGTTCAGCCCGAATTTGATGGGCGAGTATATCTTCTCGATCAATAGCGATATGGGACCGCCGCGACATATTTTCCTGTTGCGCTACATTTTCAAGCGCGAGATCCGCGAATGAATACTCCATCTATAGCGCGTCTCTACGGATGGAGATGACACGCATCGTGGGCGTTTCGCCCGTGATTAGCTTGCGCTGCGGATACTTGGAAAAGGCGAACCGCAAAATGGCAGGCTGTTATATGGCGATAGAGAGCGACAAGAAAAAATGAAGGCGCCAAGTCGAGGAGTTGTTTGGCGCCTTCTTCTGAAATGTGTGTACGCCAACCGTCACTGCAAAATGGGCGCCATGTTCACGCCTTTAGCTAAACTCCTGAGTTCAAAAGAAGAGTGACGCTCACTTAGTTCGGACGGCGGCGCGAGACGCGACATTTCGTCGCTACTATAAGTAGGACAGCGTGTTGTGGTTTGTATAGCAGGAGAACAAAAATGGTCGATTTGGACAAAACCGTGATTCTGTCGGCAATTTGGTGAACGGCGGAAGCGCACGTGTGACATTGGCGCGATGAACCGGACTCTCGCCTATTCAGCATCCAGTATGTTGCTGCGATCTTGCCACAATCAGAGAAATTGGAATCGAAAATTTGCGCGATTCATCTCCACTCAAGCCTCGCGGCTATGAGTGGAGTATTCTCGCGCGGGAGTGATGAACAACGATTGGCGCAGACCTTTTTCACCGCGGAGGCGCGGAGCGCGCAGAGCCTACGCAGAGTGACTCCGCGCTCCCTCTGCGTTCTCCGCGGTGAATGGAATGGCATTGTCCATCAACCCGATTTGTAAACTTTCTTTTCCGAACCTCAATAATATCAGTGAAGTAAGCTTATCACGGCGACATATTGTCACGTCTGGCGCTGTAGTCCGAATTGATTAAGCTTCACACTCCTTCTGTAATCAGTAGTTTAGCGGAAGGCAGGCGTCCGGCGCCCATCTTGCAGAGTAATTGACGCCGATCTGCTCCCACCCGACACCGCATAAGGCAATGTTGGCGCGGCCTCATCGATTATAGGCCGCGCCACGGTGTCAATCCGAGCCTTAATATAACGATACGCCCCCGTTGAGCATAAGCTGATTCCCCCTACCTTGTTGGCTGAACCCGAATATCACGACCGATGCAATCCTGCAGGGATTGGCAAGCGGCAAGAGCCTCGGCCAAACGCTTCAGGGGCTTGGTCTGAGCGCAACACAGGCTAAAGCCGCCCTAAAGACAGCGCACGAGGATTTTGAGGAGAATGAGCCCGAAAAATAGGCTCTTGCGTGATATCAGCTAAGTATTAATTGTCAGGACGCACGACATCGTGGACTCAAAAAGTGGCAAATTTCCTCGGAAAATGCCGAACAAACAGCCCACGATGTCCTGAGTCCTGCTGAAGTCTTAAAACATATTTGGAGGCCCATGAAAATCTTTCCATTCAAATGTTTGGTAATTGCGCTACTTGTCGCAAATGTCTCACTCCTGGCGCAGGGCCAGACGCAACCCTCAACGGATAGCCAAGAGCAGGTTGAATCAGAGAAGGGGATCACGGGATTCGAAACCATTCAAGGGACCATCAACTCGGACAGCCGTATCTACAGGCTCGATTCCACCCTGGGCTGGAATTTCAACAAACACTTCGGGGTATTCGCCGGCGTGCCGGTATATGTAGCCAATGTTCCAAGCAGCGCAATCACCGACGGAACCACCACCACGACGAACGCAAACCACACTAACAGCGGGATCGGCAACGCCTATCTGGGTTTCACCTTGACGGTACCCAACTCTAAACTCTATTACGCCAGCGAAGTTACGGTTTACGCGCCAACGGGCAGCGTCGCGAAGGGGTTAAGTACCGGCCGGGTCGGCGTGGATTGGACCAATCGTTTTGACCACACATTTCACGGTCTCACACCGTTCTTTGTGGGCGGCCTGAGCAACACGGCGCTGGACTCGGCCTTTTTTGCGCGGCCTTTCACCTCGCTGGGCGCCATAAGCCACCTGGAAGAAGGCGCGGAATATCAGTTGATCGAGCATTTATCTGTCGGTGGTTCGGGCTACCAGATCATTCCCTTCGGCAGCCAGAAGGTTTTCAGCAGGCTCGGCGGCGAGGGCAAAGGAAGGAACCCGTTTGACACCTCTCTCGTTTCCATCGGAAATGATCTGACCCGGGAAAATGGCTACAGTACGTGGGTGGCGCTTCAACCTTCATCGATCGCGCGCATTGAATTGGGCTATACGCGCAGCCAGACTTTTGGTCTGAATAGCTTCGCCTTCAATCTGCGGATGAACGTGGGTAAGTTACTCCGCCCGAAACGCAATAACTCGAGCGCAATTACAAAAGAGTAAAGAAAAAAGAGAATAGATATAATGGGTGGCCTTGAGGTTCAGGTATCAATGCGGGTTGCCGACGGGCGGAGAAAAGCGAAGATTAAAGCAATTTCGGTATGAGTGTTCAGCCGATTCGTTTTAGCCACGAATGAACACGAATGGGCGCCGATCTCTTTCTTGATCCCGCTGATCCGTCATTCGTGAATATTCGTGTTCATTCGTGGCTGAGGCTATTGGAATGATCGGAGCAGGAATCATGGGGGCGATATGCCCCAAGCGTCATATGCGATTATGGCGGTTCAGGCTGAACGCCTTCCGCGATTTCATCGACGCGCTCGCGGATCGTCCGGGAACGGTGCGGTTAATACACGTGGCGGAAGCCGGTCTCGGCGTCTGGCTGGCGCTGCGCAACAGGCGGTGACAGACATCCATTGACGTTGATATTTGTGGGACAGTTTGAAAGATTCAATCCCGGCTTCAACCTTCCTGCCAGGAACAGGCTCACACACCCGTCACAATGGCACATTCGTTCAAATCATATCCTCTAGCCAGCTGGCGCCCCGCCATGAATCGCATTGTCGTGTGCGGGAGTCCCTGGCCCTCTTCCCTTGACATTCTACCAAAGTAGGCCGACACTCTAGTGGAACATCCACTAGAGCGCTTATGCGAAAACAAAAAGACGAACCAATCGACATGTTGCAGGGCACGCTTGACCTGCTGATCCTGCGCACCTTACTGTTCGGCCCGATCCACGGCCACGCTATCGCCAAATCTATCGAGCGAACTTCACAGGATACGCTGCGAGTGGATCACGGCTCGCTATACCCGGCGCTGCAGCGGCTGGAGCGGCGAGGTCTGGTCAGCGCCAGGTGGGGGACATCGGAGAATAATCGGCGCGCCAGGTTCTACCGCTTAACTGCGGCCGGTCGCAGGATGCTGGTATCCGAGACAAGTAAGTGGGAACGCTTGAGTGAGGCGATCGCCCGCATCCTCAACCCGAATCGAGAGGAGGTCTAGATATGCGCTGGTGGCACGAACTGAAATACCTCATCCGGAAACTTAACCGCAGGCGCGCAGAGCAGGAGGCGGAGGAAGAGATCCGCATTCACCTGGAAATGGAGGCGCATGAGAAGATCGAGGCCGGGCTGGCGCCGGAAGAGGCGCGGTACGCGGCGCAACGGGCATTTGGCAGCGTCGCTTTAGCCAAAGAGGAGAGTCGTGCGATGTGGGGATTCAGATCAGTGGAGACCCTGTGGCAAGACTTGCGCTATGGCGCGCGAATGTTATGGAAGAATCCCGGCTTCACCCTGGTGTCGGCGCTTTCTCTGACCCTGGGAATCGCCGCGAACACGACGATTTTCAGCTTCGTCAATGCGCTGTTGCTGAGTCCGCCGCCCGTCGAAAAGCCGGACGAGTTATGGCAGATTTGGCGGTTCCGGCCCCGGGCGTCTTCGGAATCGAAACGCTACGGTGTCTGGAGCAGGCCGCAGATCAACTATCTTCGCGCCCGGAACCGATCGTTCGCAGACTTCGGGGCATTCGAGAGCGAGCCATCGTTCATCAGTTGGAATCACGACGGGCTCGGTGAATCGGTTCTGAGCCTCCTCGTGTCCGGAAACTTTTTCGACCTGTGCGGGATTCGGCCTGCGATGGGGCGATTCTTTATCCCGGCGGAAGATCGAACGCCCGGCGCCCATCCGGTGGTCGTGATCAGTCATGCCTTCTGGCAAAAGCGACTCGACGCTGATCCGCAAGTGGTGGGACGGACGCTGATAATTAATGGCAGCGCGTTAACGGTGATCGGTGTCGCTCCCCGCAGCTTCAACGGAATCATCGCCGGCGTCGCTCCGGACCTCTGGGTTCCGTTCATGATGGGTCCGTCGGTGTTGCACGACGCCGGATGGCTGACGCGCCTCGACTCGCAATCGGCCATCGGGTTCGGCCGCTTGAAGCCCGGAGTTGATACAGCACAGGCGGCTGCCGAGTTAACGATGCTGACGCGCCGATATGAGGAAGATGTCCGTGGCGACTTTCGGGATGAGAGTGTGGCGCTGACGCCTGCTCTGATGGCGCCGGCGCCGCTGCGGGGATTTGTCAGCACTTTCACCGGAACATTGATGGGCGCGGTGTTTCTGGTACTCCTCATCGCCTGCGCCAACGCCGCCAATCTGCAACTGGCCCGGGCGGCGTCGCGGCGCCAGGAACTGGCCGTCCGTGCGGCCCTCGGCGCGCCGCGCCGGCGAGTCATGCGTCAGTTACTCACCGAAAGCGTCTTGCTGGCCATGCTGGGAGGTGGACTGGGATTGCTGCTCTCCGTGTGGCTGGCGCGACTCATCGTGCGACTGATCCCGACGACCCTGCCGCTTCGCTTCGCCGTAACGCTCGACTGGCGGGTGCTCGCCTTCACGACAGTTGTCTCGTTGCTGACCGGCATCATCTTCGGACTGGCTCCGGCATTTCGCGGCGCGCGGCTGGATGTCGTTTCCTCATTGAAGGGCCAGACAGGTGGAACGGCGGCGCGGCGGTCCCGGTT
>DASUFM010000975.1:0-5269 GCA_036274535.1 Blastocatellia bacterium | reverse complement strand
TGGCTTTGATGACGTAGGGTTGTTTCGGCTTGAGCGCCAGATCAGGCTCGCCGAACGGCCATTCGTTCTTCCATTGAACAGGCGCGGGCAAATCCTTCGGATCGCCCTTAGGCGCGCCGGCGTCCACCCATTTGACGACCGTCGCGATCTCTTCATCAGTCAGGCGCGGGTCATTCAGGTAGCGGCCCACTCTGCCTGCGGCATGGAAAGGCGGCATCTCGCGGCCCGCGACCTTTTCCCTGATCGAGCGCGCCCAGGGCCGGATCTCTTCATAAGTCTGAAGCGACATCGGCGCCATTCCCCCGTTGCGGTGGCACTCCTCACAGCGCTTCTGGAAGATCGGCGCGACCTGCTTCGCGAAGGTGACCGCATTTTTGTCCGAATTGTGGCTTGAAACAGTTCCCGGTAAATAAACGGCCAGGGCAAATGAACAGACCGCAGCAAGAACGATTAGCTTCTTCATCGTCAAATTCCTTTCCATAGAGGACGACAATTTATGGGATGCCACAATTATAAAGCCAAAAGTATTTACAAATAAATCACTTCAATGTTTCCTGTCCAACATAGTTGAATCGACCATCGGGACGAATTGTTCATCGACGGCAAGCCACAGGCTCCTGGCCAGCGCCTTGCGGTCGTCGGATCTGATGGCGTGCGAACCGAATGTGATGAAGGCTTCGAACCTGGAGAGTTTCAGCAACTCCTTCCCATGCTGAGTGAACGTGAGGTTTTCCCACCAGTTTACGGCCCTGTAAGCCGGCGTCTCATCCGGTTCGGTCTGGTATCTGATCGTGGCGTAAGAAACCGGATAGTTCGCCTTCGCGGCCGGGTCCAGCAACGATGGATGAAACGGCAGGACGCGGTCGCCGGCGCCGCTCACGCCTTCCGGGAAAAGGACAACGCCCAATCCTTCATCCAGGGCCTCGTTTATCTCTCCGATGACTCTCGGGATGTCCTGCAATTTTTCGCGATTAATGAAGATCGTGCCGACGCCGCGAGCGAACACCCCTACGGCGGGCCAATCCGCGATGTCGCCTCTGGAAATGAAAACGTTTCCCAGACATGCCGAATAAGCGATGATGTCTACGTAACTCAGATGATTCGAGACCAGAAAGAACGGAGGTTGCGGAGGCTGCCCTGACGTCACAACACGCATTCCAATGATCGCGGCGCATGAGCGGCCCCAGACGCTCAGCATAAACCTATGCCATCGCGGCCTGATACTTTTGAATGGCGCGAGCAGGTAACGGCCGACCAGCCAGGTCGAAAAAAGAATGGCTGTCGCCAGAAACAAAGCCGGAACCCGGATTATGACTCGAAATGATTTCATCACCGCCAATTTTACCGCGTTTTCGTGAGAAACCTCGACCGATGATTTAAAATTCACGCCGCTGGTCCGGTAAAGGACCTCTTGCCTGCCGTGTACGTAATTGAAATTGATTTAGATTCCATCAAATCGCATAGGAGAGATTATGAATAGCTTCCAGCACATATCTTTGATCGCCGCGGCGTTCGCGGTCGTCTTCGCAACCTTTTCGAACGAACCACCGGCCGGCGCCGATTCGGCTAAGTCCGATTCGGCGGCCAAACTCGTCAGCCTGGACCCCTCCTTCGACAAACTGGTCCCTGCGAAAGCCAACGTCGATAAGCTCGTCGACGGGCACAAATGGACTGAAGGTCCGGTCTGGAACCGCAAGGAGGGCTACATGCTCTTCTCTGACATTCCCAACAACGCGATCATCCAATGGCGTGAGGGTAAAGGCGAGAGCCTCTTTATGCAGCCCGCCGGTTACCTGGGCAAAGAACCGTTTACCGGACGCGAACCCGGGACGAACGGATTGACCTACGACTCCCAAGGCCATCTGGTCGCCTGCGATCACGGCGAGCGGCGCGTCTGGCGGCTCGAAGCCGACGGCAAAACCAAAACGACGCTCGCGGACAAATACGACGGCAAACGCCTGAACAGCCCGAATGACCTGGTCTTCAAATCGAACGGCGACCTCTATTTCACCGACCCTATCTACGGTCTGCCGAAGGGCGCGGAAGATCCGGGACGCGAACTGGATTTCTGCGGCGTCTACCGTATATCAAAAGACGGCAAAGTGACCCTGCTGACCAAAGAGATCACGCGTCCGAACGGCATCGCTTTCTCCCCTGATGAAAAGAAACTTTACGTCGCATCATCCGATCCAGACAAGGCGATCTGGATGGTTTACGACGTTCAGCCCGACGGGACGATCGCCAACGGCAAGATCTTCTTCGATGCGACGCCGTGGGCCAAAGCGAATCGCCCCGGATTGCCCGATGGAATGAAGATCGACAAGAACGGCAACATCTTCGCCACCGGCCCCGGCGGCGTTCACGTCTTTTCGCCCGAAGGCAAACATCTCGGGACTATCGATACCGGCGTCCCGACCTCGAACGTGGCCTGGGGCAATGACGGCTCGACCCTCTACATCACGGCCAACACGGCCCTGCTGCGGGTCAAGCTCAACACTAAGGGCTTCTGAGCGAAGATGGAAGATCGAAGATCGAGGATGGAAGATCGAAGATCGATCCTTTATCCTCGATCCTCCATCCTCGATCCTCCATCCTCGATCTTCCCAGCGCGAGGGCCAGCATCACGATCAGCGGTAAAACAATAATCACGCCTACGACGCCGAGTTCGCGCTCGCCGATCCAGAAAGTCATGAAAAGATTGAACCCGAGCACGCCGAAATACAGCCCGGCAGGCCCCAGCGCTTTGTAACGGTAATACATCCCCTTGAAATCCTGCGCCTTTGCAAAGATCGCTTTCTCCAGCCATACGAAGAGGCGGAGAATCGCGAAACAGACGAAATACCAACCCAGGAAATTTGCGAGCGTGATTCCGAAATAGCTCCCGCCGCCCGGGTAATAATAAATCTTGCCCAGGAACCAGCGGTCGCCGCGCAGCGCCACCGGATCGATGATGATGTCCAGATACATCATTAGGAACGCGGCGAGCGCGGCGGTCGCCCAGCGTTTCCGCGTCTCGTTTCCGTTCAATACCTGAACGTCGCGCCAACTCGCCTTCAGACTACCGAGCAGGAACGTCGCCACCTCCCAACTGACGTAAGCCAGAAAGGTAAATGAAAGTGAGTCCATGAACGGGACGCCCGCAACCCACAGCTCACGATCGCTGGTCCGGTTAATATAATAATAGAGGCCGAATGGAAACCCGGTCTCGGCCACTGCGGAGCTCCACTCGCACAGGAACGCGACGCCATAAGCAATCACAGTGAAGAGCGCCGTCCGGCGCCAGCCGATGTGAGTGATCGCCAGAAAGAGGTAGCAGGCGAAAAAAATGAAGACGTAGGGGCGATAGGCGACGGTCGAAATTAGCAGCTCGAAAAAATGAATCATGAAATCGATTTGGTATTAAAAACAACCGGCGAATTACTCCGGCAGTGTGGAGTGATTGACGTTTATAGCACGATATCGAATGCCTGGCAGCCCTGTTAACAGTTACGCGCCGGTTCGCCGATCGCGGGGCGTCCTAATTAACGGTTAAACAGCGCCCTATCCGATAAATTTAGTTGACACATGTATTTACGGCGAGTATGTTCTATAGCGTTATAAACGATACTTCACACAAGCTTACCTTAACATAGCACTGGTTGAATTATTGAAGTCAGGGTCGGGCGTGGTTTGCTCCCTTACTTTCTTCAAGCAAGTCATAGTCCATCTCAATGCTAGCTTGACGTGGCTGTTGCCACGGGAAGTTTCGTTGCTCCTACAATAAAAGAAAAGCAGTATCCCAATCAATAGATCAGTTTTGCAGTGTGGACTTCCGTACTTCGGTTAATGCAGGCAGGTCTGTCCCCGTTACTTGCCTGATGGATAGGCGTATTGCGTCCGGGCTTGCGCCGCCAGGCAATTGTACGCTTATTCACTTCAGGCAACGTTTATCCAGAATCAGATCAGCTTCAAAAATCAACCCAGTGGGCTACGCTCTCAGCGCGGCCAGACAGAATCCACTCAGGAGGAATAAATCAAATGAGGACGTTAAAGATATCTCTACTGATCCTCTTCGCGATCGGGATCAGTTCGTCACTTTACACGAACAACTCGGTCTATAGTCAATCCGGGGTTACTGAAGCGCCAGCCGGATTCGACAATCAAACCAATGGAATGGTAGATCAGGCCACCCACGATGCGGACCTCGATGTATTCGCCGAGCAGGAATTTATTGAGGACGGACTGGGGCCTGTTTACAACGCCCAATCCTGCGGCGAGTGCCACCAGAACCCGGTCGTCGGCGGGATCAGCCAGGTCACCGAATTGCGGGCGGGCCATTTTAACGGCATCAGCTTCGTTGACGCCGCGGGCGGATCACTGATCAACGACCGGTCGATCGACGCCAACTTTCAGGAGCGCGTGCCAGGAGGCAACGAGGTACGCACTTTCCGCACCTCGCTCAACACGCTCGGCGACGGCTTCGTCGAAGCCATTGACAGCAATACGCTCGTCGCCATCGCCAACTCTCAACCCTCAGCTGTGAGAGGCACGTTCATCCAGGTGCCGGTGCTGGAAGCCGGCAATCAGTTGCGCGGCGGCCGTTTCGGATGGAAGAATCAGCATGCCAGCCTGATCTCCTTCTCCGCCGACGCCTACCTCAATGAGATGGGCATCACCAGTCCATTGCAGCCGACCGAGAACACATCCAACGGCAGGTCGGTCGCCGCCATCGACACCGTCCCCGACCCTGAGGATGATGGGGAGGACATCGAAATATTCGCTCGTTTCATGCGCGCGACCAAGGCGCCTCCGCGTGACACGGCTCTGGCGGCGACGGCGGATGCAGTGACAGGCAGCAACATCTTCAACGCCATCGGCTGCAACCTTTGCCATGTTCGCGACATCGTCACCTCCCCTCCGGGGACGGTGATCAACGGCGGCGATTTCACCGTTCCGGCGGCGCTCGGCAACAAGCGCATCCACCCGTTCAGAGATTTCCTGCTGCATAATGTCGGCACGGGCGACGGTATCGTCCAAAACGGCGGACAAGCCACAAGGAACCAGGTCCGCACGCCGCCGCTCTGGGGCATGCGCAGCCGGGGTCGCCTTGGGCATGACGGCGAAACGGTCAACCGAAATGAAATGATCCTGCGGCATTTCGGCCAGGCGAATCCCGTCATCAACAACTACCTCTCGCTCAGCAACAACCAGAAGAATCAACTGATTCTTTTCCTTAATTCGCTGTAGGCAAATGTGAATCAATAGCCACAGAGCCACGGAGACACAGAGA
>DASUFM010000974.1:0-10867 GCA_036274535.1 Blastocatellia bacterium | reverse complement strand
GCAGTGTTGATGCCCACGCCAATCGTGCCGAAGTTGCGCGAGAATACGCCGAGGCCGCCGAAAGCCGAGTCGGTGATGTTGACCCCGTCGGCGACATAGAGATTATCCAACGCCGACCCGCCGGAGATCGAAGGGTTGGCGACGCCGCCCTTGCCGCTGTCGGCCACGCCGGGCGCAAGGTAGAACAGGCTGGTGACGCTGCGCTGCACGGGAATGTTCTGGAAGAGCTGATCGTTCAGGTTTTGCCCGACCGCCGTGCTCGCCGTATCAACCACGGCCGCGCCCGCCGAAACCTCGATAACTTCACTGATGGCGCCGGCCTCCAGCGACAGCTTGAGCGAAGAGGTCTTGCCGACGAAGACTTCAACGTTGGGAACCGAGACGGTTTTGAAGCCGGTCTGCTCGGCCTTGACCGTGTAAAGGCCTGGAATGAGATTCGGCGCTTCGAATTCGCCTTCCGCGTTGGCGTTGACGACGCGGTCGCCTGTCTGGCCGCTTACGGTTACTTTGGCGTTCGCGACTGCCGCTCCGGTCTGATCGAGGACGCGGCCGTTGATCGCGCCTTTGGTCACCAGGTCCTGCGCCGAAGCGTTCATCGAGAACGCCAGGCAAACCGCCAGTGAACATAGTATTGAGTACAGAGTCCTTCTGTGCTGCATAAAACTCTCCTGTTTTTTGGATTTAATAGTTGTTGCGTCGCTGTTGTTTCGGCCCCGGGCGACGGATGGCGCGGATGGCAAAGCAAAAGTGAGCGCAACGGTGGTTATGCGGTCAATCGTTATGGAAGGAGGTCAACAAATGTAGCGGGCGATGCGATGGGTTTACATGATTCGCCATCCCTCTCGCACCACTGTATTGCGCGTCGGGATGACCTTAAATTTACGCGCGTCACAATCCACAACGATTTGCTTGTAAACCGGTCTTGCAAAAAGCAAGTGACAGGCCAATTTAAAACTGCTTTAACCATTTGGGTTTAACGCGCTGAACCGGCGAAATCGGCTTCAATCGCCAATGTGAATCGAGCTTTGAAGGCGAGATAGGTTTCGGAAATCGAGATTTCAATTCGGATTTATGGATTTGAAGAAGAGTTAGCGGATGTCGGCTGAAGTCTGTTTATCGCATTTGGAATTACGAACGACCGGGGCCAGCTTTCAATCTGAAGCAAGACCTGTCGGCTGTCGAATTGAAGGCCGGCCCCTGGCTTTGATTTTAAGCGGCTACTCTTTCTTCACCACTGTTCCTTTCTGCCCGATCTGTTTTAACAACTCCTGCACTGCGGCCTCTAACTGGCGATCGCGTCCGGCCAGATTATCCTCCGGAGTGTTTTCGACCGGGATGTCGGGTTGCACGCCGTAGTTTTCCATGTTGGTTCGCTTTGTATCAGCCAGATAAACGCCCACGCCGGGCGTGCGCACTGTCGAGCCGTCTATCAATGAGTAGCTGCCCGTGCCGATCACCGCGCCCATCGTTGGTGTGCCCACGGTCTTGCCCAGGCCCAGAGCCTTGAAGCCGGCGGGGAACATCTCGGCGTTCGAGGCTGAGCGCCAGTTCTGCAGGACTACTTTCGGGCCGAAGAATCCGGCGAATGGGCGGCCTGACGGTTCCGTGCCGCGCGGTTGCCAGATCTGGTACTGGCGCTGGACTAGAATGGCGAGCAATTCCTGCTCTATGTTGCCGCCGCCGTTCCACCGCTGATCTATGACGAGAGCTTCCTTGTCGCGGTTCTCACGGATCTCTTTCTCGAACTTGCGCAGGGAAGGCTGGTTCATCGCCTGTATGTGCAGATAGCCGACGCGGCCGCCGGAGAGCTTTTCGACCGTCTCGCGACGCTGCCGAACCCAGCGTTCATAGCGCAATTGGCTGTAGTTCTGCGTAGAAATCGGCTCGATGCGCGTCCTCCACGCGCCTTCATCGGCGGGTTTGTTGTTGAACGTGACTTCGAGCTTGCGGTTAAGGCGATTGTCGCTGTTGAGCAGCGGCCAGTAATTGTCTCCCGCCTTGACCGGTTTACCGTTGATGGCCAGCAGGTAATCGCCCACGCTCACCTTCACCCAATCCTTGTCCGCCGGGCCGTCTTCGTAAACGTGCGTAACGCGGTAACGACCCGCCTGTTCGTCTGATTCGAACTCAAGCCCCAGATGGCCGGTCGAGACTGATCCTTCGCGCCCCTGGAATCCAGGCGCCGCGCCGGTGTGCGAAGCGTTCAACTCGCCTATCATCTCATTGACGATGTTGAGCAGTTCCTGGCGGTCGCCGACATCCGCGACCAGCGGCTGGTATTTGGCGCGAGCCGCGTCCCAATCCTTACCGTGCATCTGCGGGTCGTAGAAGCGATATTTCATCGTGCGCCAGGCGTCATCGAACATCTCCGCCCATTCGGCTGGCCTGTCGATCTTTACCTTGGCGACGAAGTTGACGCGCCTGCGTCCTCCCTGCCCACCGGCCTGCCCACCGGCCTGCCCACCGGCCTGACCTCCACCCGCAGCGCCGAAGCCCCCTCCTCCGCCTGCAAGCGAGAGGGAAACCGAGTAAACCGATTGGCCTTCGCGGAAGAAGATCGAGCGCCCGTCGCGCGCGATGTTCAAGGAGCCGATACCGCCGCCGAATCCGCCTCTGGCGCGGCGACCGCCGCCCTCATTATTGCCGCCGCCCTGCCCCGCAGTTATGCGTGTGAGACGCCGGCCGTCTTCCTGAATCGAATAAATCACCGGAGCCGTGCGCAAACCGGCAAGCTCGCTGGTCACGAAAACGATAGTGCGGCTGTCGGGTGTGACATCGTAATTGAATACTGATGAAGGCATGCGCGTCAGTTGGCGCGTACGGCGCTTGAGTCCCGCCCAATCAATTTTGATTTCGCGCGGCGCCTGATTGCGTTGCGGCGGGCCTGCGCGCCGCGGGCCTCCGTCCTGATCGGAGGCTTCGGACTGTTCCGGCCGCATCTCCGGGTCATTAGGGTCGCGTTCTTCACGTTCGAGGACGGCGTAATAAATCTGCGCCGAGCCCTGGCCGCCGCCGAAGCCGCCGCCTTCATTGCGAACGAAATAGAGCCTGCGCCCGTCGGGGCTGAAGCGCGGATTGACATCGCCGTAGGAATCGAAGGTCACTTTGCGCTCTTCGTCGCCCGCGGAAGGAACCAAATAAACGTCGGCGTTGCGCGTGTGATCGGCCTTGGAGAAAGCGATCCATTGGCCGTCGGGCGACCAGACCGGCGCGCTGATATTGCCGTAACGGGAAGAAGCCAATTCAGAGGTCTGCCGGCTCTCCAGCGTGTATTTACGCAATTTGCTGTCGGACCCGGTGAAGGCGATTTCTTTTGAGTTCGGCGACCACGAGTAGCCGAATTTCAGCGTGTCGAGGTCGGTTATCTTCTGCGGCTCGCCGGCGCCATCTGAGGCGATGACGTAAATCTCTTCGCGCCCGCTGCGGTCGGAGATGAAGGCGATCCATTTGCCGTCTGGCGAATATTCCGGCTCCTTGTCGCGCCAGGGGCTGTCGGTGATCTGTCGCAGGTCTCCCTCGCCGGTCGGCGCGGTGAAAAGCTCTCCGTGAACTGAAAGGACGATGCGGCGACCCGAAGGCGCGAGATCGTAATCATCCAACTGCGAATTGAAATCACGCGTTTCGACGAGGCTCTCCTGCGTCTCGGCGGAGATGTCCAGCTTTATCTGAGTGGCTTTGCGGCTGCCAAGGTCGAGTTTCCACGCGCCGAAGTCGTGCTCGAAAACAATGACCTTGCCGTCGGCGCTCATCGCGGGCCATCGCACGTCACCGGCCTTGAACGAAGTCACCTGTTCGGCTTTGCCGCCTTTTTCGCTCACGCGCCACACGTTGGTCAGGCCGGAGCCCTCGCGGTCGCTGACAAAGTAAATATGGCCGTCCTGGCTCCACATGGGCCACGAATCCATGCCGTTGAAATCGGTCACGTCGGTGAACTTCTTCGCGGCGATGTCCATCACCGTAACGTCAGTCTGGTAGGCGCCGCGATAATATTTGCGCCAGTAAGCTTGCGATTTGCGATTGATGGCCAGTTTCTTTCCGTCCGGCGAGAAGGTCGCATAAACGCCCATATCCGAGCCGGCGCTGCGCTCCTTCTGGTTGTCGACGTTGACGGTATAGAGCTTGCCCATGAAATCTTCGCCGCGCTGGCTGGCGAAGAGCACGGCGCGCCCGTCCGGCGTCCACCCCTGAACGGAATCGTCGGCGGAATGGAAGGTGAGTTGTTTCGCCGCGCCGCCTTCCGCCGGGATCACATAAACATCCAGATTGCCGTTGCGGTCCGATGAAAAAGCGATCCATTTCCCGTCAGGCGAAAAGCGTGGATAAACGTCGCGGGCGCGATGGACGGTCACTCTTTTGATGTTCTGCCCGTTCTCGTCAGCGGTCCAGATGTCTCCCAGATAGGTGAAGACAATGCGGCCCTGATGATAATGGGGATAGCGCACGAGTTTGGCGTCACGGCCAAACGCGGCGCCACCTGCTGCTATAGACAGGCTGCAGGTGAACAACAAGGCAAATGCGTGTAGGCGTTTCATAGATCTCTCCTCAAAAAAGTTTGTAGCCCCGCCTTTAAGCGGTGTCTTTTTGCATGAGACTGAAAGGATTACATCATCACTACAAACGGTTGGCTGATGGCAAAGACGCGGTCGATCGTCCGCGGGTTACAGCGGCGCGCTCAGGATTTGGTTTTAGGTTTTAGTTCGCCTATGATCGGGGCGCTTTACACTCGTCGCTCAATTCACATAGACAATCGCGAGGAAATGATATGAATCTTGGCGCCTTCAGGCAGTTTGATCGAGCGTTATCGCTCGTATCCGCCGTTTGCGGTTTCTTTTACCTGATCACGCAAAGTTTGCAGCCCTTTCCTGGCAGCGTTTTATTGAAGGCGTTGAGCGTGGCGACGCTGGCCGCGCTTGCATTCAGAGCGCCGGCGCCGTCGAGCATGATCCTTGGGACGGCGCTCGCGTTTTCCTCTCTGGGCGATGCGCTGCTCGACCTTGGCTCCAATCGTTTCTTCATCTGGGGGCTGCTGTCCTTCCTCGTGGCGCATCTCATTTACATATTGCTATTCGTCCGCAACCGAGTTCGCTCCCTGAAACCGAAAGGATGGCAGTCGGCGCTTGTGGCCGCGGTGTTGATCAATAGCATTCTGTTGTCGCAATGGCTGGCCCCGAATCTGGGGGCGCTCCTGTGGCCGGTGATGTTTTACGTTTGCGTGATCACAGTGATGGTTGTGTCGGCGATCCTGGCGGGATTTTCAAGACCATGGATCTGTATAGGCGCGATCCTGTTTTTGATCTCCGATTCGATCCTCGCCGTCAACAAGTTCAAATCGCCAGTTCCGATGGGTGGTTATCTGGTCTGGGCGACTTACTACCTTGCGCAATACGGAATCGCAATCGGCTTTTTGCGTGAGAAGTCCGGCAAGAATCAGCATTTATCCGTCGTCTCTTCGGGCGAAAAATAATCTATGACTTCCGCCGGAATCACTTTGGCTGTAAGCGCGAACCGTTGAGTGAATACGCTGGTGAAGGAAAACGCCGCCGCCTGCCAGAACCACACGCTTGTTACGAAAAAACCGACGCCGAGAGCGAAGAGGCCAACGAAGGATATCGCCAGCGCCGTGAGTGTTATCAGCCATGCGCGCCAATATCCCAGCCCGCCTTGCATACACCGGCGCAGCGCTCGAACGGGGTTGTAGATTTCCGCGGGATCAAATCGCTGGCAATAATGAGACATGTAACCGGGGATCGCGATTGTCGCGCCCAATAGAAGCGCTCCGGCGACCAGGCCCAGAGGCATGGACCTCAGAGACCATGCGGCGTATGCGACGATCAATCCGGGCAGATGGTAATAGATCATGCCGCCGGCCGTGATCAGGCCATGCCGAAGAAGTTGTCCGTAATCGCGCCAGGCCGGCCAGGGCGGCTGCCCGCGCTGCATCCGGTGGACTACCACGATCCGATGGCCCATGTTGAGAAGCCAGCCGATGACCGGGAGCAGCGCAAGGAGCGCGGCGCCCCAGAGTATCTCGCGGCGGGAAGCTGCGGATTGGAGCGGGAAACGAAACGAGGATCGCATCGAGAGCGGTGTGGATATGTCTATGGCGGGTCGTTCCGGGTCTGTGGTCATCATCATCGAAAGATTAGCTATAACGCCATCTGACTCAATCCCGGCTCCAATCGCATCAGAGATGTCTCCGAAAGATCGGATGGAGATGCCCGAATCGGAAGCGACAAGGATTTTGCGATTTTCGGTTATATAGCCATTTATTTATTCAGCGTCATCAATCCCAACAGAAGCGGCAGATAAATCACCGAGACTTTGAGCAGCCGTAGCGATTGTTTGTGGTCCAGTTGTTTTGCCGCGGCGAGGCTGGCGTGTAAAAACCATGCGCCCAGAACCACGGCGCCAGCCAGATAAATCCAGCCCGAAAAATGCAGGAAAGTCGGCAGCAGGCTGACAGGCAGGAGCGCAATCGTATAGCCGGCGATCTGGCGAGCCGTCGCTTTGCCGTCCGGTTCGATCACCGGCAGCATGCGGATTCCGGCCCGCGCGTAATCCTCGCGGCAGATGACCGCGATCGCGTGGAAATGCGGGAACTGCCAGAGGAACATTATTCCGAAGAGCGTCGCGGCCTCGATTCCGACCTCGTTGCGTGCGGCCGCCCAGCCCAGCAGCGGAGGTAAGGCGCCGGGAAAAGCGCCGATGAATGTGCTCCAATGCGTGCGCGTTTTGAGCGGCGTATAAAGGAACAGATAGCTCGCCAGCGCGATCATTCCCCAGAAAGACGTCAGAGGATTGAGAAACCACGCCAGGTAAGCTTCGGCAGCCAGCGAAACCACGAGGCCGAAAACCAGCGCGCTACCCGGAGACAGTTTCCCGGCCGGCAGGGGGCGCATATTCGTACGCCGCATCAGGGCGTCCAGATCGCGCTCCCAATACTGATTGAGCGCGTTGATGCCGCCCGAAAGCAGCGCCACGCCGATCGCCGTGTGAAGCAACCCGAGCCAGTCAATTGGCGAATAGGAACCCAGCGCGAACCCGGCGAGCGCCGACAGGACGACCAGAAGCGTGATGCGGGGCTTTGTCAGTCCCAAACAGGCCGCCAGTTTTTCGTTGAGCCACCAGGATTGTGGCGTAGATTTGGCGGAGACTTCCGGGGCGGGAGCGCCCGGCGCCTCGGCTGCCGTGATGACTTCCATGGAAATACCTTCCGAATGATGAAGAATGATATTTAAATTTAATATGTCGTTACAGTAAGCGATAAGATAGCAGATGAACGCCATATTTCATATGCCATTGGGAATATGGCGCCTGATCCGGCTTCTATATATCCTTTTCCTCCCTGCTCAACATACCGTCGCGGCGCTCCTGATATTTTGCGCGCAACATCAGCGTGAATTGCATCTCGGATTTGACCGAACGCAGCGCCAGCCGTGTCTCGGCGATCAGCGTAATGCAGCCGTAAAGCGGTCAACCACGCGCGCCAGGCGCGTCGAGGTTGAAAATATCAACGCGCCGCAGGCTGAGATCAGGACCGCCGGAGTGAACATGGCGCTTAAAACGCCGAACGAAGTCTGCCTGGCTCTATAACAGTTCGTTAATCCGTTCGGCGAGTTTGAAATCCTTCCCGGTCAATCCGCCCTCGCTGTGAGTCGTCACGCTCAGCCGGACTTTGTTCCAGCCGTGAATCAGAATGTCAGGATGATGATCCATGGCCTCGGCCACGACAGCGACGCGGTTGACGAATTCCATCGCGCCTTTGAAATTCTCGAATTTCAGATTGCGCGTCAGCCAGTCTCCTTCCCGGTTCCAATCCGCCAGGCGGGCGAGCGCGTCCTGAATTTGTTCTTCAGTTAGTTTCATATGCGTAAAAACAGGACTTATGTACCTATAGTCCTATAGTCCTATAGTCCTTATTTTCACAATGTTCGCATACTAAATGTGGCTTGCACAATGCGACGCGCGTTGTATAGACTGAACTATCAAATTGTAGAGATAAGGAATGCCTCCCTACAACACACAATAAGAAGACACGGCACAAGGAGACCCTCCACAACTATGGTGACTGATCTTATGGTTGAACGCCGTCTTGCGCTTCCTCCTGCGACCATCATCAGCGCGTATCGAATGATGTACACCTCGCGCCGGGTTGATGATAAAGAGTTGCTGCTCAAGCGCCAGAATCGGATCTATTTCCAGATCAACGGCGTGGGACACGAAGCCGTTCTAGCCGCCGCCGGCTTGCTGTTACGGCCCGCCTACGACTGGTTCTTCGCTTACTATCGCGACCGCGCCCTGGCGTTGAGTTTGGGCATCACTCCATCCGATCAACTACTGGCCGCCGTGGCGGCGAAAGACGATCCTAATTCCGGCGCCCGCCAGATGCCTTCGCATTGGAGCAATCATGAGCTCCACATCTTTGCGCGCTCGTCAGCCACCGGCACGCAGTTTTTGCAGGCCGTAGGCGCTGCCGAAGCCGGCTATCGTTATTCGATGATCAAAGAGATCGAAGACCGCGCGGCTCATTTCAAAAAGGACGAGGTGGTTTATGTCTCGGCCGGCGACGGGACGACCAGCGAGGGCGAGTTCTGGGAATCGCTCAATACGTCCAGCAACCTGAAGTTGCCGGTTTTATACCTGATCGAAGACAATGGATACGCGATTTCGGTCCCGGTGGAAGTCCAGACCGCCGGTGGCAGTATTTCGCGCCTGGTCTCTTCGTTCCCAAATTTTTATATCGAGGAGTGCGACGGGACCGACTTTCTGGCGAGTTACGAAACGCTCAGCCGCGCCGTCGAATATGTGCGCGAACGCCGAGGCCCCGCGCTGGTTCATGCCCATGTCATCCGGCCTTACTCGCATTCGCAATCGGACGACGAAACGCTCTATCGCCCCGAAGAGGAGCGGCTCAGGGAGGCCGCCCGCGACCCCATCAAGCGGCTCGGCGACCTGCTCATCCGCGAGGGCGTTCTGACCGACGAAGAGTTGCAGAAAATCAAGGACGAGGCCGACGCCGAAGTCAATGAGGCGGCCGAACGGGCGATGGCGAGCGCCCAACCGTCGAAAGAATCAGCGACGCTCTACATTTATTCACCGGACGTGGATCCGGCCTCCGCCGAGTTCGACACCGAAGACAATGCGCATTTGAGCGGCAGAGAAGGCACGATGGTGGACCTGATCAACCGCTGCCTGCATGAAGAAATGGAGCGCAATCCGCGCATCGTAGTGCTGGGCGAGGACGTGGCCGACGTCAGCCGCGCCGAATACCTGAATCGCGTCAAAGGCAAAGGCGGAGTCTTCAAAGTCACGGCCAATCTGCAGCGTCGTTTCGGCGGGGATCGCGTGTATAACACGCCTCTGGCCGAAGCAAACGTCATCGGCCGCTCGTTGGGAATGGCCGCGCGGGGTTTGAAGCCCATAGCCGAAATCCAGTTCTTCGATTACATCTGGCCCGCATTTATGCAAATGCGCGACGAGGTTCCGCTGCTGCGGTGGCGTTCCAACAATGGTTGGAAATGCCCGATGATCGTCCGCGTTCCAGTGGGCGGTTATCTGAAAGGCGGCGCCATCTATCACAGCCAGTCCGGAGTCTCGACCTTCACATCGATCCCGGGGTGGCGCGTGGTCATGCCGTCAACCGCGCTTGACGCAAACGGGCTGTTGCGCACCGCCATACGGTGTGATGATCCAGTGCTCTTCCTGGAACACAAACACCTCTATCGCCAGACGTACAATAAGAGCCAATACCCCGGTCCGGATTTCATGATCCCCTTCGGCAAAGCCAAAGTCGTCCGTGAAGGGACGGATCTGACGATCATCACCTATGGCGCCCTGGTTCAACGATCGCTCGTCGCCGCCAAACAGGCCGCCAACGAAGAGATCAGCGTAGAGGTGATCGACCTGCGCAGCCTCAATCCCTATGATTGGCGGGCCATCGAGCGCAGCGTCCGGAAGACCAACCGGGCCCTGGTCGTTTATGAAGATTGCGTCTCGTGGGGTTACGGCGCCGAGATCGCCGCGCGCATCGCCGACGAACTCTTCGATCAATTGGACGCGCCCGTCAAACGCGTGGCCGCGTTGGATTGCTTCGTGGCCTACGCGCCCGACGTCGAAGACGCGATCCTGCCGCAAACCAACGACGTGCTCGAAGCGATTCACGACATCGCGGCATATTGATTAAGGCGCAAGAGTTCGTAGTCCCGCGAACTCTTTTATGAAGAGCTTTAAAACGCGGAAGATGTGGAATGGACGCTTTGATTGGAAAACTGGTTGGGGTTTATGTCGGATCGCGGAAGGGCGAGGGAAAAACTTCCGTCGAATCCGCTGAACTCGTCGCCGATCACGGACTGCGCGGCGACAGCCATGCCGGGCGTGATCCCGGTCGCCAGGTCAGTCTGTTCGCCGTCGAAACCCTGCGCGAAATACAGAGCGAAGGCTTTGAAGTCTCGGCCGGAAGCCTGAGCGCGAACATCTTCACCGAAAACATAGACCTCGATTCTCTCAATCCCGGCGCGCGGCTTCGCATAGGCGAAGCCGTCGTCGAAATCGCCGAAGCGCGCAAACCGTGCCGTTCGATTACGAAGATAGACAACCGCCTGCCGAAACGCCTCTTCAGCCAATGCGGACAGGTCGGACGGGTCATCAAAAGCGGCCTCGCGCAGGTCGGCGACGAAGTCGAGATAATGATTTAGCCGAAAGTAGCAATTCTCGCTTTAGGCAAGTGGAACACAAAAAGCACAGAAGAAGAAACACAAAAAGCGCAAACCTCTCAGCGATATATCTTTGCGCTTTTTGTATCTGTTTTGCGCTTTTTGTCTTCTCCTGACTTAAACCGGGGAATAGCTCTGCCGAGAGGAACTGTCGC
>DASUFM010000973.1:0-3957 GCA_036274535.1 Blastocatellia bacterium | reverse complement strand
TGGCGGCCTCTTTCCACGGAGTGCGCGACACGATCATGGGCGTAGGCTCGCACGAGGGTAAGGTCATGTGTGACCGCCTGGCCTCCGCCTGGGTGGCATTCGCCAAGACGGGCGACCCGAATAACCCGCAGATTCCGCGTTGGCCGTCCTATGACAGCGCCTCACGCGCCACAATGGTTTTTGATACCGATACCCGCGTCGAAAACGACCCGCGCGGCGAGATCAGAAAATTCTGGGAACAGATGCCCCCAGCTAATGGCGTCTGAGGAGGTAATTGCTACGGGATGAAATCTGCGCATAAACGATTAGATGCGCTGCCGTGGCGCCACCCCGACTCAAGGAGCCTTTTGCGACAGCGCAGTCTTGCCGAAGTACCATCACATCAGCACAGGAGGTCAAGTATGCGTTTCCGCAAAGTACAAAGCTGTTCAGGATTATTGTCGCTATTCGCCTGCGCCGCTGTGGCGCTCGCGCAAAACGCGACCGGGGCGATCACCGGCACGGTGACGGACCCCAACAACGAAGCGATATCGAACGCCACCATCACGGTGGCGAACAGCGCGACCGGCGCCGTCAGAAAACTCACCACAAAGAGTGAGGGCAATTACACAGTCGAGAATCTTGTTCCCGGAGAGTATGAAGTGAGAGTAGAATCCCAGGGATTCGTGACTCAGGTTCGGATCATGCTGGTTCAGGTAGGGGCCAGCGCTACGGGCAACTTTTCGATGACCGTCGGCGCGACGAATCAGACAATGGAGGTCTCGGGAGGGGCCCCAGTCATCAATACGACCGATACCGTAATCGGCGGCGTCGTCAATCGAGAGCGAATCGAGAGTTTGCCTTTGAACGGGCGAAGTTTTCTCTCGATGGCGCTACTTGAGCCGGGCGTCAACGTAAACTATGTGGCCACATCCGGCGCCGGCAACGTCAACAACTTTTTCCAGGTCTCGGTCGGCGGCGCCCCACAACAAATGACGGTAATTTCAGTTGACGGGTCGCGGGTCAACGACCGCGTCACCGGCGGCGCCTCGCAGAACTTCTCGGCCGAAAGCGTGCAGGAGTTCCAGATCAGCACTCTGGCCTTCGACCTTTCCAGCGGGACAGTCTCGAGCGGCGCCATCAACATCATCTCGCGAACCGGCTCAAATCAGTTTCATGGCGGCGGTTTCTTCTTCTTCCGCGACCATAACATGGCCGCGTTCCCGGGCTTTAAACGTCCCACCGAGATTCGACCGGGCGGCCGGCCTCAAAACGCGCTGTGCCTCAATCCGACATCCGAGGCTTGTAAGAGAGCGCTGGACCCTTTCTTCGTGCGCAGACAATACGGAGGCAGCATCGGCGGGCCGATCAGGAAGGACAAGCTCTTCTTCTTCGCCAACTACGAACGGAACGATCAGGTCGGCGCCAACGCTATCACCTATGACGACCCGATCCTTGCCGGGTTCAACCACATCGCGCAGCAGCCTTTTAAACAGCATCTCGGCAACGTTCGCCTGGACTATACCGTCAACCAGAAAAACACAGCCTTCGTGCGCGCCAGTGTGGACTCCAATAACAGTATTTCCGGCGGCAACACCCTGGAGTCGAACTGGATCGCTTCGAGCAATTACGCCTACCAGACACAGTTAGGTCTGACCAGCGTGTTGAAGCCTACGCTGGTTAACGATTTCCGTTTTTCTTTCTCCTACCTGAGAAACAACCTCCTCCCGCCGACCCGGGAACAGTGTGAGAGCATTGCCGGAAATCCTGATTATTGCTTCGGCCTGAACGGAGTTCGACCGACTATTTTAGGCGTTACATTCGGCAACAGTATCAACGTCCCGCAGGATCGCCATCCACGCACTTACCAGTTTACCGACAACGTCAACTGGACGAAGGGAGCTCATCGCGTGCGATTCGGCGGAAGTTGGGAGCATGTTTTCGACCACGGGACCTGGAATCAGAACTACAAGGGATCGTTCTCCGCCTTCAGCCCGGCGCAGGTTCTTGCCTTAAATCCAACGCTCTACGCCACGCTCCCGGCGAGCCTTAAACCAGGCGGATCGGGGGCCACGATCGCGGACCTGCTAAAACTTCCGGTAAGCGGCACACTCTCAATCGGCATCGGCAGTCCGGATCAACCGGCCCGTCCTTTCAATTACGAAGATGTTCTGACGAACGACATGGTCCGCTTATACATCCAGGACGCCTGGCAGCTCCGCCGTGGCTTCACGCTCAACTACGGGCTGGGATGGTCGTTTGAGGATAACGTTCTCTACCACGATCTTACACTCCCTCAATATCTTGCGCCTTTACTCTCCGCGAACAGTTTGGGCAGAACGATTGGACAAAGGTACAAGAATTTCGATCCGGCGCTTGGCTTCGCATGGGCCCTGGGCAAGGATCAGAAGACGGTCATACGTTCAAGCGCCTCACTGCACCATACCTCGCCGAATGTCGGATTCTTCAAGCTCAACCAGCGGATCCTCTTCGGCCCTGCTGGTAACGGACTGGGAGCTTTCAGCGGCGCCGGACTACCGAATCCGAAGGCCGATCAGGCTGGTCAGCCGGCGTTCCTGAACTTCACCACTCCAGCTAACTTCACCGCGCAGGATATGATCGATAATCTGGCGCTCTTTACGTCCCAACTTACCGCCAGCGCCCCTTTCAATGGGACGGACCTATCGGTCCGGGGCATAAATGTCACCAAGACGGTGGCGGGCGGGCAGTTCCTGGACGCCGTTTACGACAACAACTCCGCGCGGTTCCCATATACATTCCATCTCGACGTCGGCGTGCAGCGGGAAATCAAGCATAACCTCGCGGTCTCGGCCGACTACGTCATGCGGCGGGGGGTGGGATTCGGCGCTTTCGAGCTGTTTTTCCCAGACCTCAATCGCTGGAATAGATTCAGCAACTATGCGCTGATCCCAACTACCGGGTCAGTCAATCCTCGCAGCCTTGTTCGTAACCCTGTGATCCCGGCCTGTACTGGCGCGCAGAGCGCTTTGTTATTAACCAACCCCACCGCTTACGCTGCCGCCAACTGCTCGGTAGGCCCGATCCAGTATGGCTTGCCAGGGATACTCTCCCGCTACACAGCTCTGCAGATCAAAGTGGATAAGCGCCTCTCAGAGAGCTACCAGTTGAGCGGCGCCTATGCGTTCTCGCGTTACACGAGCCTGGTCAGCATTTCGAACAACAACAACCTGAGCGAGGGGTTCGGCCCTGTGGCGGCAAATCCTCATCATCGTTTCACTTTCAGTGGAATATGGGACTTGCCGAAGTATAAAGGCGAGATGAGATTGCTGCGCGGCGCTCTGAACGGCTGGCAACTGTCAACCATCGTGCAGATGCAAACCGGTCCGCAGTCATCGGTCACGCTGGGAACTTTGGATGTCGACGGTGACGGCGCCTTCGTTTACCGGCTGCCGGGTACGGGCGTCAGTTCATTCGGTAACGGCCTGAGCGCGAGCGACATCAGGCGGCTGGTGGATCAGTACAACTCCACCATCCCGGCCCCGAAAGACACATTGGCGCGCGACATTCCGAAAGGCCCGCAACGCGACGCTGTCGGCTCGATATTGCCCTATGTTGTTTTGCCGGATAATTTCTCCAATGGAGATAGCTTCCTCACGCATGACCTGCGTGTGACGCGGACAATCCCCATCGCCGAGAATGTCAAACTTCACTTTATTGGCGAAGGATTCAACATCTTCAACATCGCCAACCTGACCGGCTTCAGCGGCGCGCTGAACGGCTACGTCAGGCCCACTCTCAACCCAATAGCTGGACAACCGCCTATCCCCGGCCGCAACCCGGACTTTACCTTTGGCCAGCCATCAGGCCGGGTCAATGCGGTGTTCGGATCGGGCGGCCCGCGCGCCTTCCAATTGGCCGCGCGGCTCAGTTTTTAGGCCGTAACTCAACTCCAGTCTGGGGTTGAGCAAAAGAACCACGGGGATCACAGGGAACACG
>DASUFM010000972.1:0-7868 GCA_036274535.1 Blastocatellia bacterium | reverse complement strand
TGAATATGTTGCGTCCGGTTCCGCCGCTCGAACGGCTTCCTCCGTCTATCGAAGCCAGGTCGAGTGGTTGTGAAATGATCGGCGCCGGCGTTCCGCTGGTCTGGCGCTGCGGCGACGGGCTCGGAGTTGTCTTTGGGTTGGCCGAAGCGACTCCAGACGCCGCCGAAGTGGAACCAGTCGCCTCGCTCTCGGAGAAAAATTGAATGTAGACCACGCCCAGCAGCACGACGAGCAACCCGCCGAGCAGGAACATATTCCTGGTCTCTTTGCTCTTTCGTATCTGTTCCGGTGTAGGATTTTTCTGACTCATGTCGATTCCAAATTTTAAGTCTCGAATCAGTTAGCGCGCGTTTTTCGGCGCAGGCGGCGCATTTTGCGCGGTCGCGATTCCACCCGGCGCCACTGAAGCCCCTGAAGGAGACTTGTAATAAGTGTCGAGTTCGATTTTGAGCGAAACAGGGACGGATTCCGGACTGCTCAACTCAAGCTTTTTTCCGCCCTTCTCCAACTGGCGCAGGATCCGGTCGTCGCCGCCCTGAAACGAAAGCGAATTGACGATCAGAAACTGTTTGCTGCGTTCGAGGTCTGAAAGAAAACCACGCAGATTCGGGTAATCGCCGACGACCGTGGTCTCGATGTTGAAGTTCGGATAGATTTTAAGCGTCCTGTTCCGGCCCTGTTGCAGCTTCGGATTGCCGTTCTCATCGATGTCGGCCTCTTCTCTATTGTAGTTGGAGTCGCTGTCAACTATCTTGTGAGTGACGCTGAGGGCATGGATTTCATTCATGATCTGCGTCATCCCGCTCTGGTCCGGGGTCAGGCGGCTCTCGAAGCCGCGCAGGCTTTCTATGATTTTTTCGGCGTTGGAAGCCTGATCAAGGGCCTTCTTTTGTTGGATATTCGACTCGGCGATTCTTTTTTTCAGATCTTGTATCTGTCGTTGGCGGGCCGCGAGCGCGAAACTGAGCGGCGCGACTTCGTAGGAGTAGAAGACCGCGACGGCGGAAGCGAAGAGAATCGCGGCGCCCAGAAACACGATTTCGACGCGGCTCAATCTCGCGCGGCCGATGGCGTCGCGCAACCTGCGTAGAGTCTCGCCCATGTCTGCCTTGAAATTCATTGCTTCTTCTCCGCGATCTGATTGTTCAAGCCGGAGTGTGACGCCGGCGTCAGGTATTCGACCTTCAATTCAAATTCAATCTCCTCGGTTCCTTCAACCGCCTTCTGCGAGACAGGAGCGACTTTGAACCGCCTGGATTGATGGAATTTGTCTATCATCGCGGTCACGTCGGCGCCGCTTTTGCCGATGACGGTCATGAGCAGCGTCGCGGAGCTTTCATTTGCCCCGGCGGCGCCGTCGCGTTCGCCGGGTTGAATCTGAGCCACCGCGACACGCAACACCCGGACTCCGGCCGGCAGGTTGCGCTCGATGTCGTCCAGAAGCCGCGACCAGGAGAATGCCCGGCGCGCGATCAATTCACTGGCCGCCACAAGTTGAAGATTCCGATCGGCCGAGATCGTGACGTTGGTGGACGCCGGTTTTTCGAAAGGCTTAAGCGCGTCTTGCAGTCTTTGAATTTCAGCGTCGAACGCGTCGAGTTCGGACTGCCGTTGAGCCAATGTCCCGAGGGCGCTGACGCCGAAATAGGCCGGGACGACAAATAGCGTCAAAGTCGCCAGCCAGAACAGCCGCCGATTGCGAAATGGTCGACTCGATAAATTAACTAGAGGTCTCATATTTGCGCTTTCATGCCTGGCTTTTTGCCTATGCTTTCATGATAGTTCGCATTGGAACTGAGGAGACGGGCGACGAGCGAATCCAAACTATAGCACCAAAAGGCAGACGGACAAAACGGGACAAAACGGGACAAAACGGGACAAAACGGGACAACACGGGGCGCCACGGCGTTTTTTGTTGTTGTTATGAGATCCGGACCGGAACCGCTGGATGTGTATGCAAAAAAATCGAGGTGACCATCTCGCTCCAGCGTGGCTGGCCACCTCGCACAAACTACACACACGTCTTTCTAACGCTTTTCAGGAACCCCGGTTCCAGAAATTTTCGGCGCCGAGCAGTGGGACGGGCTTTAGATTGGTTACCATCTGCAAATATGAGGCGGCTATTGGCGTTTAAGTCAAAGAATGCGTCAATAGAACACGGATGACGCGGATGACACAGATAATCGCAGATAAAACCAAAAAAAACAGCGCCAATCCGGGTTATCCGCGTCATCCGCGTTCTATCAACAGCGCTCTGATCTGGCGATGGCTCCGGTCTGTCCGGGGCATGATATTATGAGCGGGTAGACTAAAGTCCGTCCTGCTATTGGCCGCCCCGGTTTAGACGAAAGGAATCCCCCGAAAGACGCATGACGCCATCTCTGACCAAAATCACGCGCGGACTTGCCGGCGCGCGCTGGCATGCGCCGGCCTGCGATCCGGAGGCGGGCGCCCTATTGGATCGTCTGCAATCGGAGACCGGCGAGGGCCGGATATTGCTTCGCTGCCTGCTCAATCGCGGTCTTACGACCGCTGAAGAAGTTCGGAAGTTCCTGGCGCCCGAATTCAGCGATGATTTGCATTCGCCTTTTTTGCTGCGTGATATGGAGCGGGCCGTCGAGAGATTGCGTCGCGCCATTCGCGACCGCGAGCGGATAATGATTGTCACTGATTTCGACGTGGACGGCACGACCTCGAGCGTCATCCTGTCAAACGCGTTGAGACTTTTGGGGGCGGGCGATTTGATATCATGCTATATACCTGACCGGTTCACCGAAGGTTACGGACTTTCGCGCGAGATTGTCGAACGCGCCGCCGCCGATGGATATCGGATCATCGTCACCGCCGACATCGGCATCAAATCGCACTCCGAAGCCAGATTGGCGCGCGAACTGGGAATCGACCTGATCATTTGCGACCATCATTTGCCGGACGGGGAAGACGTTCCTGCCGAGGCTTTCGCCGTGCTGTGTCCGAAAGGCTCATCGGGCGCAGGTTACCCTAATAAGCACCTGGCCGCCTGCGGGGTTTCGCTGAAACTGGCTGACGCGCTGCTCACGGGACGCGAGAAGCGAGACGCGATCCTGTCTTCTCTGGCCAAACTCGCCGCCATCGGAACCATCGCCGATATGGTCGATCTGTCGGCGAGCGAAAACCGCGCCATCGTCGCCCACGGACTGCGAAATCTGAATCAACGCAGCAACAATCCGGGACTCCGCGCGCTGCTCAAACTATCGCAGGTCAACTCTCCAGTCACGGCCTACGACGTGGGGTTCAGGATCGGACCGCGAATCAACGCCGCCGGGCGCATCGCTCACGCCGATTCGGTCCTGGCGCTGTTTGAGGCGAAGACCGATGAGGAAGCGATGAAGATCGCTTTCAAACTGGACACGATGAACGCCCAGCGCCAGCACGTACAGAGCGTCCTGGTCGACAAATTGAAGGCGGCGCTCGATCGGCCGAACTCCGAATCGGACCCGGACCGGGTCCTGGTCTTCGCTGGCGACGAGGCGGAAGGATTTCATCGCGGCGTGATCGGCATCGTCTGTTCAAAAATAGTCGAACTGACCGGGCGTCCGACTTTCATCTGTTCGATAGATGAAGAGGGAATCGCGCACGGCAGCGCGCGTTCGATCAACGGCTTTCATCTGGTCGAGGCCCTGGACTCGGTTTCCGACGCGCTGGTCAAATACGGCGGCCATCCGATGGCCGCGGGGTTCACCGTCGCCGCCGGTAAAATCGAAGAGATGCGCTACCGGCTCAACCGCTATGCGGCGGACATCCTCAGTGGCGATGACCTGGGGCGCTCTTTGAACGCCGACGCCGAAATCACGCTCGAAGACGCCACTGTTGAAGCGGCGAGGTCGCTCGCCCGGCTCGAACCGCACGGCATCGGCAACCCGCAGCCGCTCTTCCTGATGCGGCGGGCTCCTCTGCGCTCCGTCCAGAAACTCAAGGATAAGCATCTCAAGCTTCTGATCGGAAGAGAAAAGACCGAAATAGAAGCCCTCTGGTGGAACGCCGCCGAACGCCTCCCGGACTTCGCCGGCTCGAAGGAAATCGGCCTCATGTGCCGTCTTGAAATTAACAACTGGGGTGGCCGTGAAATTTGTCAATTGAAGGTCGTTGACCTGGCGATTGACAAGCAAATAAGCGACCAGTAATATGCGCATTCATCTTTGGCGGGCAATTTGTGATCGTCAAGATGAATAGCGGATAGATGAATAACGGGGCGTGGCTCAGCCTGGTAGAGCGCTCGGTTCGGGACCGAGAGGTCGTAGGTTCAAATCCTATCGCCCCGATTTTTAAAATCAACAGTTTACGGGCATCGCAGGATGCCCGTTTTTCATTTGCGGTCACATTTGCGGCCACATTGGGATTGGAAGAGCATCATGTTCTTCTCGTTAATTTTCAAACAAGACTACCAACATCTTAGGTAGCGCGATACTACGAAATCTTATCAATATTGCGCCGATCGCATCAATAGCTGTAGTTTGCGGTTTTGATCTCTAAACGATAGTGGGAAATGCAAGACCAGTTGCTCTCCTCGCAAAGCGGGTCAGCCGAATGTGGCATATGGCATATGCGCCCTCCTCTTACTCGTCCTTCTATCAATTCGCAGCGCAACAACTTTAATTCTGCGCAGAATTGTTTCAGCGCGATGAATCAGTCGGTGGACACCTACGTCTGCCGCCGAGGCCACGTTAAGCCGGAGGCGCGGAGGCGATCAGCGGCGAAGCAGTGTTAAGGGTTAAGAAAGAGAAGAAGGGGCGAGAAATCCGATTGTCTCGGCGAGGGCTCCCAAAAACGTCACGCGCTGACACGCGGCGGTGTATCGGGCGATCAGGCCGGCGACGGCGCTCGCCGCGCCGCGTCACTGAAACGATCGAAGAGCCGAAGCTCAGAAAACGAATCGTAGAAGGTTGGTCGCGTTATTAAACTGTAGTCGAAGCCTCGGCCGCATTCTCCGCTATCTGGGGGAGCATGCCTATTAAAGATCATTGGAAGTTTGCGTAGAAATAAGATGGCAATTATTGGACCTCTCTCCCTTATCCTCGTTTTAAAACATATCGAGCGAAGAATCTTCCGGCGGCGTAATCCACCGAGGGCGGAGTTTACGTAGCATAGGACAGTGAGACAGCGATATGTTAGTAAATTCGCTCCCTAATAAGAACGGGCTGTTAGTTGCCCTTCCGCCTGCCGTTCACGACCGCCTGAGGCCCGGCCTCAGAAGAGTCCGGCTTGAAGCGGGCAGTACGCTCTACGACATCAGCTCCACGTCCGATCACACCTGGTTTATCACAAGCGGAATCGTCTCCCTGCTCACCGCCCCGGAAGTCGGCGGCGTCATCGAGGTCGCGACCATTGGCCGAGAAGGCATGGTCGGTTTCTCGGGGATCACGAAAAGAAACGGAATTAAGCTCCGGGCCTACGTGAGAGTTTCAGGCGAGGCGCTGCGGATCGAAGCGAAGACTTTACAGAATATGATCGAGCAGGAGAGCGGGTTTTTGGAGCTGCTCTTCGATTATACAAATACCTTGATCGCGCAGATGGCGGTGACGGGCGCCTGCAATCGGTTTCATAAGGCAGAGCAGCGTCTGGCGCGGTGGCTACTGACGGCGCGAGATCAAGTCTCTTCAGATTCGATGGCTCTCACGCAAGACGACATGAGGCAAATGCTAGGAGTTTCCCGTAGCCGCATCGGCCTGGCTGTGAGAGCGTTACAGAAGAAAGGGCTGATTCATTATTTGCGCAGCCACGTCAGAATTCTGAATCTAGAAAGGCTCGAAGACGCCGCCTGTGGATGCAATCGGGCCATCAGTCGAGCGATCGGTTGGATTCTCCCGCCATAAGATAGGTCAGTTTCTAACTGAGTCAGCCGCTCACAGTGTCAGCCGCTGACCGACAAGCTGTCGATCCTTGTGTAGACTCACATTGTCAGTTAAACGTCTACTTCAAGGGATTTGTAACTCGTCTGGCGCATCACTTACCACCCGGGCGCCGAGATTCCACGTCCACACAGTACCCCTTTACCCTACTGGCTTGCTCAATCGGAGGAAGAGAGGAGTCCCAGAGTGCCCCGTCGTCTCTCGAACAGTGATGATCGCCAAGTCGGCGCGAGCCTTTGTCTCAGGCTGGCGCAGAGCGCGACTATCGAAGAGGCGTTGGAGGACTTGGCGGGGATCGCGGCGGAGAAGGGAATCCATCTCTACAGTGTTAGGGTCAAGCGCGGGAGGTTGGAGCGCGAATTCAAACCTCCGAACGCCGTTGCAGCGACCGGGAAAATCAATGAAATCGAAGCCGGCGTCGAAGGCAGGCAAACTCGACTTGTCGTGAAATTCCTCGAACCGTTGGATGGTGTGGCAGTAGGCGAGTTTGAATACGCTACTCATCTGGCCGCGCATCGGATCGAGATCCTGGCCGGAGAGGAGGCGCAGGCCCAGCGCGGAGATGCGGAAGGCGAAGAACGCTCGGCGATAATCGGCGAACTCGTCGGAGAATCTGGAGTAATGCGGGGAGTCAGGCGAGATATAGAGATTGCCGCAGGCCTGGACATGAACGTCCTCATCATCGGCGAGCCGGGCACGGGCAAAGAACTCGTCGCGAAAGGCATACACAAGGCCAGCAACCGCGCAAAGAAGCCTTTCGTCGACGTCAACGTTGCGGCGCTCAATTCAAGTTTGATCGAGAGTGAATTGTTCGGGCATGAGAAAGGGGCCTTTACCGGGGCGAATACCCGCAAGATCGGCCGCTTCGAGAAGGCGGACGGGGGAACGTTGTTTCTCGACGAGATCGGCGATCTGCCTCTGGAGAGCCAGGTGAAACTTTTACGCGTCCTGCAGGAACGCAAACTTGAACGAGTCGGAGGAACAGAATCGATCAAAATAGACATACGCCTCATCGCCGCGACCAATAAGGATCTCCGCCGCGAAGTCCAAGAAGGCCGCTTTCGCCGCGACCTGTATTATCGCTTGCGCGGATACCGTATCAGAACTCCGGCTCTCAGAGAACACCTCTCGGATATTCCGATTCTTATCAGGAGCTATTACCCCTCCGCCGAATTCCAGGAAGGGGCCTTGGAACTGCTCTGTCGTTACGACTGGCCGGGTAACGTGCGCGAGTTGAGATCGACGGTCGAGTGTCTGGCCGCCAAGTCTGGCGGACGGATGATCACAACAGACCAAGTGCGCGGTGAGATAGAAGAAGAGCAACAATTCGCGATCACGCCAGTTGACACCGATTGTTTCCCCAATCTGCGCGAGGGCGAAACACTCATAGATTACCTATGCCGGGCGGCGCTGGCGGTTTATGAACGGGAGCGGGCCCTTCTGGGAAGTCATACGGCGACGGCTGACCGGCTGGGAATGCACCGCAACACGCTCTACGACTGGTTGGGATGGGCGCGGGAACACGTGGCAAAGTAAGCGCAGTACTTGATGCCAATTTCGCTCTGCATGGCGTGAAATTACACATTGCAGCTCAAATCGCCAGTGCGCCTCTATCCGGCATTGTGGCGCGACGCTCACGCAGAGATTTATTAGCGCCTGATGCAGGGCGGGGTTGGGCGGCAAACCAGTCTAGCTTGCCTTTTCAATTTTGACCGGAATGTTGTGCTCTGCGAAGAACATTTCGAGTCTCTCGGCTTCGGTTTTGGAGCCTGTGCCGGCGCGCGCTATTGTCCCGTGTTCATTTACATACCCGTAAGATAAATGACGGAAGCCGCCTTGCGGTCCTACCGTTTTGACAACGTTCCGTGCGGTTTTGAGCGGCTCCAACTTTGTCGCAAGATGTTGGCGATACTGACCCACAGTAAATTGAAAAAAGTCGCTGCGCCATTGGCCAGGCCATTGGCCCATTACGGGTGTCTC
>DASUFM010000971.1:0-7318 GCA_036274535.1 Blastocatellia bacterium | reverse complement strand
CCTCCTCTGGGAGCGTTGTGAAGCGCATTTTATAGCATTTAACGAAAAGAGAGACAGAGAGAAGGAGAGAAGGGGAGATTAAGATCCCTCTTTCCATCCGTCTCTCTGTCTCTCCTTCCCTCTGTCCCTCCTTCCTACGTCTCCCTGTCTCTGGTGTCTTGACCGTCCGTGATTTAGTAGGCGATACTGGGGCCGTATTTTCAACGTCGATGCTATTCCCCACTCGAATCGGACGACGCGCGATAAATGCGAAATTCTAAGGAGGCGGGTGTGCACAACATTCCTCGCTATTGCTCGCTGGACGGCTTCACCGAATTGAGCCGCTCGATGGACGGCGTCGCGCTGCGAACGCTCGATCCATTCGATATGATCTGCGCCCGCACCCTCAATAACGACTATTTCATCTTCATCATCGAACCTGAAACCGGCAAAGTTCTGGTGCAGGGCGGACGCTATTTCTCCCAACCGATTGAAGCGACGGTCAGCGGTTCGACTTTCGGCGGTTGCATGCTGAAGATAGGCTTCCTCGGCGTTGGATTGCGCATGGAAATCTGCACGGGCGGACAGCGCATTGTCACTTCACCAGTCAAATCTCTCCGAATCGAACATTCCGAAAGTTAGAAAAGAATTTAGCCACAAAGTCATGGAGACACAGAGATCATAATGTAAGAAAAGAAGGAGTACGTGTCTCTATATCTTTCTCTGTGGCTCCGTGACTCTGTGGCTAAAAATCCATAATAGCGCCAGAGCCATCGCGCCGCCCGACGCGTCGATCATGCTGTCGTAGATCGAAGCCGAGCGATGGCGCGTGAATGACTGATGGTATTCATCGAGCGCCGCGTAGAAAACCACGACCAGCAATGAAGAAAGCGCCCAGCTCCAGCGCCAGCGCGTGACTGCCCCTGACCTGAAGCCGCGATAGAGCAGCAGGGCGAGAATCGCATATACGGTGAAATGCCCGGCCTTGCGAAGTAAAAAATGGATCGAATCGAAGAGCTCCTGTGTAAAGCCGGGGTAAATAAACACAATCACTTTCCAGAGCAGCGATCCAGTATTGCCGCCCGAAAATATGTCGGTCGAAAAAAAGAAGATCGCCGACATCCAGAGTATCGGCGGCGCCCAATATTTCATGAAGTAGGATGGATAGGACAGACAGGACAGACAGGCGCTCCTATCTGTCCTATCCGCCTTATGAAATCATTTCCCTGGCCCACAATGCGGCCCCGATCAATCCGGCGTTGTTGCCCAACTGCGCGAGGACGACTTCGACCTGGCGCGTATCCACCAGAAAGACGCGTTCGCGCATCGAGCGGCGTATCGGATCGAGGATCAGTTCGCCGGCGGCCGCCACGCCGCCGCCGATGACGATCCTTCTAGGAGTCACGGCCACAATCACATTGGCAATGCCAGCGCCGATGATCCTGCCGGCGAATTCGTAAATCTCGCGCGCGACCTGGTCGCCGCCCATGGCGGCGTCACAAATTAATTCGGGGGTGATGCGATTGAGGTCATTCTCGCATATTTCGGCGATGGTCGTGGTGCGTCCCTGTACGACGGCCTTCATGCCCATCGCGGCGATGGCCGGGCCCGAGGCGTAAGCCTCTATACAGCCATAACTGCCGCAACCGCATTTCGGCCCGTTCAGATTGACGCTGACGTGGCCCAATTCTCCCGCCGAGCCGTCTATTCCGAGATGCAGTTTGCCGTTGATGACGAGCCCGCCGCCTATACCGGTGCCCAGGGTGAAACATGCGGTGTCGACGCCGCGACCCGCGCCGAACTTCCATTCGCCCAGAGTCATCGAGCGGGCGTCGTTAAGTATCGCGACGGGCAACCCGGTCAGGCGCATTAATTCATCGCGCACCGGCACGTTTCGCCAATTGCCCGGCATGTTGGTTAGAAAAATCGTCATCCCCCGGTCGAGATCGAGCGCGCCCGGAATACCTATGCCGACGCCTCCGACGTCGTCCCTGGACAATTTGCTGTCGATGATGATTTCTTCAGCCAGCGTGGCCATTTCCGCGATCACCGCATCGTAGCCTTCGCGCGAGTGCGTGGGCGTCGAACGCGTCGCCGCTATGGCGCCGGTTTCGGTGTTCACCAGCGCGGCTTTGATATTCGTTCCGCCAAGATCGATTCCAATAAAATGTTTTTTGTCAGGCATACCTCAAATTGAATGCTTTCGTATACATTGCAAAAGCAGCCATAGCTTTTACCCAATCGCCGCCCTGATAGCAAGATGACAGCAGGATTTTTAAGGTTCGCGCGCTCGCTTAAATCGCGCGACCTGTGTAGAATCTGCGCCATCTCTTCAACTGTCTCATTTAAAGTGGGTCACAATTTAATAGGCAAAGCGAGACACGATATGAATCTTACACTTCGCGTGCAACTCTCCATAATGATGTTTGCGCAGTTCTTCGTCTGGGGCGCGTGGTATGTGACGGCGCCGAATTACCTCAAAGAGATCGGTTTCAGCGGTGATGACATCGGCTGGATCTTCGCCGTCGGCCCGATCGCCGGAATGATTTCGCCTTTCTTCGTCGGGATGATCGCCGATCGCTTCTTTGCGGCGCAACGTGTGTTAGGCGCAATGCACCTGCTTGGCGCGGGCGCTATGTTTTTCGCCACAACGCTGATGGCTCAAAAGGCCTCGCCTACAGCCATTATCGTCACGATCTTCGCCTATCAATTAACATACTTCCCGACTCTGGCCCTGGCCAATACCCTCGCCATGCGGAACATCAACGACCCGGAAAAAGAGTTTCCGAGCATCCGGGTGCTGGGAACCATCGGCTGGATTATCGCCGGGTTGCTGCTGAGTTTTTTAGGCTGGGGCACAAAAATCAACATGTTTTATTTGACGGCTGGCGCGTCGCTCTTTTTAGGGCTATTCAGTTTCGCGTTACCACACACGCCTCCAACGCAATCCGGCCCGATTTCGGCGCGGCAGATCCTGGGACTCGATGCTCTGGTGCTTCTGAAAAACCGAAACTATTTGATATTCATGACCGCATCGTTTTTGATCTGCATTCCGCTCGCTTTTTACTATCAGATCACCAGCCGTGTTGTTGAGATGCTGCAGTTTCAGCAGGTGGCCGGTCTCGGCGACGTTGCGACCAGCCTGGGCTTCGGCGATGTCATCGGCCTGGTGATGTCGTTCGGGCAAATGTCCGAAATGATCTTTATGATCGTGATGCCGCTCTTTTTCGCGCGGCTCGGCGTGAAGTGGATGCTGGCCATGGGAATGCTGGCGTGGGTTGTGCGCTATGCGCTGTTCTCACTGGGCGCGCCTGATGAAATTCGCTGGATGATCATCGTTGGCATCGTGTTGCACGGCATCTGCTATGATTTCTTCTTCGTCACAGGCCAGATCTACACAGACCAGGTCGCGCCCAAACACATCCGCGCCCAGGCTCAAGGGCTGCTCGTGCTATTCACACTAGGCTTAGGCATGGCCATTGGAGCGAAAGTGGCCGGAAAGATCGAAACCTTACACACTCCCGCCGCCGCCAGCGCGTTCAATCAGCAAATGGTCGCCAAGAACGCTGAAATCGAGCAATTGAAAATCAGTTTGTCAAACTCAAGCGGAGCTGACCGCGCCGTGATTGAAACGCAAATAAAACAGCTTGAAGCGGAGAAAACTGAACTTGGTCGCGCGGGACTGAAAGCGATCGAATGGAAACCGCTGTGGGCAATGCCGGCCGTCTTCGCGGCCGTCATCCTGGCTCTGTTCGTCCTGTTCTTCAAAAACAAAACGGGGGCGATTTCAGATAAAAAGGCGGAGGCTTACGCTGATTAGCCGGCCTTATAGGACTTATAGGACTTAATGGTCTTTGAGAAATAAATGCAACAACAATTGTGGCGCGGGTTGTTTACCCGCGATATCTCCTGCCGAAGAAGCGCGAGTAAACAACTCGCGCCACACATCGGCGCATTATTTTTTCAATGACCATTAAGTCCTATAGGCTCTGTTTCATTCAGGACAAACCGCGAATCGAGACCAGCATATTCCTGACGTTTCTGGTCGCGTCAATCACCGCCGAGGGTTCGTAGCCGCAATGAACCATGCAATCGCGGCAGCGCGGATTGCCGCTCTTGTGGCCGTATTTTTCCCATTCGGTCGTTTCGATGAGTTCCTTGAACGATTTCGCGTAGCCGTCATTGAGCAGGTAACAGGGCTTCTGCCAGCCGAAGACGTTGTAGTTCGGGTTGCCCCAGGGCGTGCACTCGTAATCGACCTCACCCATCAGGAATTTCAGGAAGAAGACCGACTGGTTGAATTGCCACCGCTTGCCGCGCGGCGTCCGCAGCGGGCCGAGGATTTCCCTGAAGAGTTTTTTGGTCTGTTCGCGTTTGAGGAAGTGGTCCTGATCCGGCGCCCAGGCGTAGCTGTAACCGGGCGAGATCGTCATCCCATCCACGCCCAAGTCCATCACCGTGTCGAACATCTCGTGAAACTCTTTCGGGTCTTCGCCGTCAAAGACGGTCGTATTGGTGTTGACGCGGAAGCCTCGAGCCTTGGCCGCCTTGATCGCGTTGACCGCTTTGTCGAAGGTGCCTTCGCGGTCGACGCATTTGTCGTGTGTTTCGCGCAGGCCGTCGAGGTGAACGTTGAACGTTAAGTAAGGCGACGGAGTGAATCTGTCGAGATTCTTTTCCAGAAGGATGGCGTTGGTGCAGAGATAGACGAATTTTTTGCGCTCGACCATTCCTTTCGCGATCACATCGATTTCCGGATGCAGCAGCGGCTCGCCCCCCGCGATCACGACGACCGGCGCGCCGCATTCTTCAGCCGCGCGGAACGCGTCTTCGGGCGGCATGTTCTTCTTCAGTATGTCGCCCGGATATTGAATCTTGCCGCAGCCGGTACAGGCCAGGTTGCAGCGGAAAAGTGGCTCCAGCATCAAGACCAGAGGATAACGTTTATTGCCTTTCAGTTTCTGTTTGAAGATGTATCCGCCAACTGCCAGAGCCTGGCGTATAGTAATAGCCATCGATTCCTTTTCCCCTCCTGCAAAAAACCCCGGAATCATGATGAATAGAACTTATGGGCCCTATAGGCATCATAAGCCCTATTCATCATAATTCCGGGGCGATTTTCATAAAACGGTGAAAGAGCGAACGCATAGTTTCGCTCTTTCACCGTTTCAGTTCAACCCTTTTCAGTCTTGAAAGGCCGCCGATTTATTTTTGCTTTTTGGCTTTATTAACGCCTTTGGCCGGCTTCGCGGCCTGTTTGCCGTCAGGCGTCGCGGCCGGGGCCGCGGCGACCGGCGCGGGTTTCACCGTATCAGGCGGCAGCGGTTTGCGTGGCAGTTTCTCGTCGCGCATCGCGGCGTTGTAAACGAAGGAGGCGATAATCACCGAAGCCTGCTTCATGTCGTCGGACTGGATGCGGTCGTAAACGTCCTGATTCGAGTGATGGGTGCGCGAGCTGTATTCGATCTCGTCCTGGATGAATTGAAAGCCCGGCAACCCGACGGCGTCGAACGAGAGGTGATCAGTGCCGCCGGTGTTCCGCAGGGTCAACGTAGAAGCGCCCATATCTCGGAAAGGCTCCAGCCAGGCGCGGAAGATCGGGCGCACGGCCTCATTACCCTGCAAATAAACGCCACGAATCTTGCCCGTGCCGTTGTCGAGGTTGAAATAGGCAGAGAACTTGTCGTGGGCAGGTTTGAGTTCCAGCGGCGCCTGCTGCGCCTGCGGTCCCGCTGAAAACCCACTGGAAGCGGCGGAAGCCCCCTGGCGCGAGGCGTAATGTTTCGCGACATGTTCACGAGAGCCGATCAGTCCCTGCTCTTCGCCGCCCCACAGTCCGATGCGGATCGTCCGGCGCGGCTTGACGCCGAGCGCCTGAATGATTCGCACGACTTCCATCGCCACGGCCGACCCGGCGGCGTTGTCCGTGGCGCCGGTTCCGGAATGCCATGAATCGAAGTGGCCCCCGACCATGACGATCTCATCCTTCAGATCGGAGCCCGGGATTTCAGCGATCACGTTGTAACCCATCAAATCCTGATCCTGGTACTTCGCGGTGATCTGAACTTCGAGTTCAACCGGGACGCTCCTGGCCAGCATTCGCACGATTCGATTGTAATGCTCGGCGGAGATCGACGCCTGCGGGATTAACTTCGCGTCGGTCGAATACGGCCTTGAACGGCCGAAAGGCGCGTCGGGAGTCGGCGGCATCGTAGCAGACTGGACGAAGATCGTTCCGCCATCGCCACGCCCGATATCGAGCACGACGCCGGCGCCTTCTTCATAAACCATCTGCCACTTCTTGTTATTCAGTTCCATCGCCGGATTGCCGCCGCGACCGCCGCGACCGCCACGGAAGCCCCCTCTGGGGTCCGGGGGCGGGGCGTCCGCCATATTCAACAACTCTTCGGCGGTCGCCCGCGTTCCCTCAGGCTTGAAGTGGGCCTGGATGTCGCGTGGAGGAGAGATCAGGACGATCGCGTCTTTCAGTTGGCCTTTGTATTTATCCAGATCGGCCGGCGTCTGGGCGTCCAGGTGGACGACCTTGCCGCGCAGGAGGCCCTTGGTGCTCGGCGACCAGGCTTTCGGATAGGCGATGAGCGGGATGAAATCAGGCGCGACGATGTTGGCGGTGAAACCTTCCAGCGACCATCCGCGCCCGAACGGCCCCCAGGCTTCGAGGGTCGCGTTCTGCAAACCCCATTCGGTCAGCCTGCCCCTGGCCCATTCGCACGCTCTTTTGTATTGTGGTGAATTTGTCAGGCGCGGGCCGTGGACGTCTGTCAGCCAGCTCAACGTTTCCATCACCTGCGAACGTTGCGTGCCTTCTTCACGAATCTTCTTTACCATTTCCAGGTCTACTTTTTCGACCTGGGGAATTTGCGCGCTGACGGCCAGACATAAAATCAGGACGGTAGCGATCGGGGTTATAACCCACCGATAATGACGATATCTCATTTTGTTTTCCTCCGGATAGGACTTATAGGCCTATAGGGCCTGCAGGCCCTATGGAACTGTTCATAAAGACGTGAAAGCCGGTTCCCTGGTTGCGCATCCTTGCGGCGGATGCGGCGGCAATGCTAAAAAACCGCATCCCCTTCTAATTCCGGATTAGCCAGTCGAGGCCGAACTCGATAGAATGAGCGGCGAACGGCCGCCTGAAAACGCTTTGGAGGAGTCTTTTGAAACGCATTTCGATTTTTATCGCAATCATCCTGATAGCGCTCGGGGCCGCGTCGCGAGCGATTTCTTTCGCACAGCAAAGTCAGCAGCAGAAGCCACAGCGGAAAAAGCCGTCTTCGCGCGTGAGGCCGAGGCCCCCCCCCACCCCCCAGCCTGA
>DASUFM010000970.1:0-3017 GCA_036274535.1 Blastocatellia bacterium | reverse complement strand
AAACGGAAGCCGCCCCGGAGAAAGCTCCGGATCAGCAACCTGCCCCTGTGGCCGCCCCGGCGCCCGCGCGGCCTAAACCGGCGGCGCCCTCGGTGGAAGAAGATCCGGCGCGAGCCGCGTGGCGTATTGAAGTTGAGCCTTACGCCATTTTCGGCAGCGGGCGTCCAGGCAAAGGCGCCGCCGATTTCGACAAACCTGACGGCGTGGCTTTCACGCCGAACGGCTGGCTGCTGGCCACCGACGCGAAAAATCGCCGCGTGCAGGTCTGGGATGTCAAAACCAGAGCGCATTTGAGCGAGTTCGGTCACGGCATCTTCGGCGGCGAGATCGTCGACATCGCGGTAGCGCCGGCCGGAATAATGCTGGTAACCGACCAGACTCTCAACCTCGCTTACGCGTTCATCCCCGCCAAACCGGGAACGTTGGGAGGGAATGGTAAGCCGCTGGGCCCGTATGATTTTCAATTCAAGGGCACCCGGTTCGGCGAGCAGGGATTCGACAAACTCGGAGGCATCGCCATTGATTCGCGCGGGCGCATTTACGCCGTTGACGCGCACCTGAATGACGTGCGCCGGTTCAACCCTGACGGGTCAATCGATACAGGTTGGAAATTCGATAAGGCTCGCGCGACCGGAGACACGTACCTGCACGGTTGCGAGGGCATAGCGATTGACGAGGCCAACGGCAACCTCTTCATCGCCAGCGAAAAGGACGCCGTGATCCAGGTCTTCGATTGGGACACCGGCAAATACAAAGGCAAGCTCCTCGGCGCGAGCGCCGACGCGGCGGGCAAACCTGCCGGACAGCGCGTCTTCTCCGGCTCGGTCGAAGGATTGGCCCTGGCCGGGAATTACCTCTTCGCGGTTGACGAAAGCGTCGGGCGCATTCAGATCTTCGACCTGAGCAATCCGAAAGTTTTCAACAGCGACCTTGCCGGATTCGCCGCGACTCAGGGATCGCGCAACGGCGGTTATAAAGGATTCTTCGGTCACGCGCCGCTGGTTAATTTTGAAGACAAAACCAACAAGGCGCTGCAACAGCAGGTCAAAGAGGGCTCGATCATTCCGGGACAGGCGAACCCGCCGGGCTATTTCTGCTCGCCGGATTCGATCGCCAGTTATACCGACAAAGCGAGCGGCGAGTCATATGTCGCCATAGCTGATCAATGCAATTATCGTCTCGCCGTCTATCGCCTGTCCGACATCAACCGGGCCGTGGCGGCGACGACCGCCAAAAACAATATTGTAGCCAAAGGCGCGGCTGAGGCTCCGCCGGCTAAAGTCGCAAAGACCGGGAACAAGAAAGGCAAGAAGAAACATCAATAGGAAGAGATTCATTTGTCATTTGAGATTTGATATTTGAGATCGGTCACTCGTTGTCATAAGGCGACAAATGACAAACGCTTTTCTTTGCCGGTTTCGCCAAATAGGCCGCTCCAAACTCTCGCCCCGAATTGAGGAACCTTTTCAGTGAAGATTTGTCCTGTCTGCTCGCGTGAATTTCCGGCCAGCATCACTTTCTGCGATCAACACGGGAGCCGACTCGTCGATCGCGCCCCCGAGCCTCTTCAACCAATGGCTCAACCAATGGCTCAGCAGGCGGCTCAACCACCGGCTCCGCGGGCCAGGTTCCTGATCAAGACTTCTGACGGATCGGAACGCGAATTTGAATTGCCCGCGACCTCGATCACCATCGGCAAATCGGAAGACAACAAATTGCGCATCACCGACGGCGCCATCAGCCGCAGACATGCGGCCGTCGAACCGAGGGGCGGCGATCTGGTGATCAAGGATCTGGGCAGTCTGAATGGAATCTACGTCAACGACCAGCGTGTCAGCGAGCATGGGCACGTCCTGCGCGACGGCGACCGGATCGAGATCGGGCGAACCAGGATTGTTTTTCATTCGGCGTCAGTAGAGCATGGGCGACCGGCGCCCCCAAAGGCGATCGCGGCGCCTCCCGTTTCGCCGTCCGCGCAGCCTCCATCTTTAGCCAAATTGTTGATCACGACGCCCGGCGGGGTTAATCGTGAATTTGAGTTGCCCGCGGCCGCAATTACCATCGGCAGATCGGAGGAAAATCGCCTTCGCCTCGATGACAACTTCCTCAGCCGCAAACACGCGATCATCGAACCGGAAGGCGCTAATCTGGTGATCAAAGACCAGGGCAGCGCGAGTGGCATATTCGTCAATGGCTCTCGCGTTGACCAACATGGGCGCGTTCTGCGCGACGGCGACCAGATAGAGATCGGGCGAACGAAGATGGTTTTTCGCGCCGCGTCTTCACCGCCGCCCGTGATAACCGCCGCCGCCGCGTCCGACCACTTCTCATCAGCCGGAATGCCCACGGATACCTCCCATCCGGAACCGCTGACGACGCTCGACGGCCGCTACGTGATCGAAGCGAAGATTTCACAGGATTCGACCGGAACGCTTTACCGCGCGCGCAGGCTGGCGTTCAATGATTACGTGGCCGTGCGCATTTTGTCGCCCGAACTGGTCCAGTATGAAATCGCCGTCGAACGCTTCCGCCGCCAGGCCATGGTCGCCGCGCGCATCAGGCATCCGAATTCCGTTCAGGTCTTCGACTTCGGACGTTCGCCGGACGGCGCGACATACATCGTCGAGGAGTTGTTGTCGGGGCGCACGCTGCGCGATCTGTTGAAACGCGAGCGAGGGTTGAGCCTCGGGGCGGTCGTCAACATTTTCAATCAGATCTGCGGCGCGGCGCATACGGCGCACCTCAACGGCATAGTGCTGCGCGACCTGAAGCCCGAAACGATCTATGTCGAGAAGGATAGCGGCGGCAAAGAGTTGATCAAAGTCGGCGGTTACGGCCTCGCCAAGGTCGACGAGACGATCAGCCAGGGTAAAAATTTGACCGGGCAGTTCGGAGTTTACGGCTCGCCGCAGTACGCTTCGCCTGAACAGTTGTCCAACCGGAAATTGGACGCGAGATCCGACATTTATGCGCTCGGCGTGATCCTGTTCGAACTGCTGACCGGAACGACGCCGTTC
>DASUFM010000969.1:0-12120 GCA_036274535.1 Blastocatellia bacterium | reverse complement strand
CCGCCGTTACGATATTTACAGAGTCGTGAAGATGAATAATAGAAACAGGACCATTGCGATTATTTTCTTAGCTGGATTGTTCGTGGGCGGCTCTATTCTACGCCTGACTACTGAGGCCCAGGACTCGAGCGTCTATTTGATCAAACCCGCGCGCGTCTTCGACGGCGAATCGGCGCAACTTCACGAAGGCTGGGCCGTGCTGACGCGCGGCGATAAGATCGAGGCCGTGGGATCGCTGGGCGAAATCGCGGTTCCCGCCGGCGCGAAAGTGATCGAGGCGCCGGGGGCGACGTTGATGCCCGGATTGATCGAAGCGCATTCGCATGCGCTGCTGCATCCATACAATGAAACGCCATGGAACGATCAGGTGGCGCGCGAACATCTGAGTTTGCGCGTGGCGCGCGCGACCAATCATTTGCGCGACATGCTGCTCGCCGGCTTCACGACGATTCGCGATCTCGGGACTGAGGGCGCGGGCTACGCCGACGTGGGCCTCAAGCAGGCCGTCCAGCAGGGAATCATTCCAGGGCCGCGGATGCTCGTGGCCACGCGCGCGATTGTCGCTTCGGGAAGTTACGGCCCGAAAGGCTACGCCGCCGAATGGGATGTCCCGCAAGGCGCCGAAGAGGCTGACGGCATAGACAACCTGACCAAAGTCGTCCGCACGCAGATCGGCAAGGGCGCCGATTGGATCAAAGTCTACGCCGACTATCGCTGGGGCAGGGGCGGAGCGGCGCCGACCTTCTCGCTCGACGAATTGAAACTGATCGTCGAAACCGCCAGGAGCGCCGGCATACCGGTCGCCGCGCACGCCGGCACGGCTGAAGGCATGCGCAGGGCGACGCTGGCCGGCGTCGAAACAATCGAGCACGGCGACGGCGGCGCGCCGGAAGTCTTCCGCCTGATGAAAGAGAAGGGCGTCGCTTTCTGCCCTACGCTTTCAGTGGGGAATCAGGCGCGGAAGAAGGAATATTTTCAGGCCGCGCTGGCCGCGGGCGTGACGATAATCGCGGGCAGCGACGTGGGCGTCTTTCCTCACGGCGACAACGCGCGCGAACTCGAAGCGATGGTCAGACTAGGAATGCAGCCGGTCGACGCGATGCGCTCGGCGACGTCGATCAGCGCGAAAGTGTTGCATATGGATGAACAGATTGGACGAGTAAAAGCCGGACTCCTCGCGGATTTGATCGCGGTCGAAGGCGACCCGACGCGCGACATTTCCGCGATCCGCAAAATTCGGTTCGTCATGAAGGGCGGGAAGGCTTACAAAGAATGATGAGAATAGGGCAGATGGGACAAATAGATCCTATCTATCCCATCTGTCCTATCTGTCCTATTTTCCGGGGAGGTTGAAAATGGATCAAACGGGAAGGTTGAAACAACAAATCACTCGCCGCTGGTTCATCGAACAATGCGGCGTCGGGATGGGCGCGCTGGCGCTCAACCACCTGCTGGCCGGCGCGGGATACGCGGCGGCTCAGGAAGCCGGTAATCCGCTGGCGCCGAAGAAGCCGCACTTCGCGCCGAAGGCCAAAAACGTCATCTTCCTCTTTATGGCCGGCGCGCCCAGCCATCTGGAGATGTTCGACTACAAGCCCCAACTGGCTAAATTCGACGGCGCGCTGCCGCCGCCCGAATTGTTGAAAGGGTATCGCGCCGCCTTTATCAATCCGAATTCGCATTTGCTGGGGCCGAAATTCAAATTCGCCAAATACGGCCAGGGTGGCGCGGAGTTGTCGGAGCTTATTCCGCATACGGCGAGCATCGTCGACGATATCGCGATCGTCAGGTCCATGGTGACTGACGCGTTCAATCACGCGCCGGGGCAGTTGATGATGAACACCGGTTCGCAAATCTTCGGGCGTCCGAGCATGGGCGCATGGACGGTTTACGGCCTGGGGAGCGAAGCGCAGGACCTGCCGGCTTTCGTCGTCTTCAGCACCGGCGCCAAGGGGCCGAGCGGCGGAAATAGTTGCTGGGGGAGCGGCTTCCTGCCGACGGTCTATCAGGGCGTGCAGTTCCGCAACGTCGGCGATCCGGTTCTATACCTCTCAAATCCGCGAGGCGTCGATGAAAAACTGCAGCGCGATTCGCTCGACACGATCAACAAGCTGAATCGAATGCGTCTGGACGCGGTGGGAGACCCGGAGATCGCCACGCGGATCAATTCCTTCGAGATGGCGTTCAAAATGCAGTCTTCGGCGCCGGAACTGATGGACATCTCGAAAGAGCCCAGGCACATTCTGGAGATGTACGGCGCGGAGCCCGGCAAATCGTCTTACGCCAACAGCGTCCTGATGGCGCGGCGGCTGGTCGAGCGCGGCGTGCGCTTCGTGCAGATTTATCACGAAGCCTGGGATCAGCACGGCAGCCTGGTAAAGGACATAACCAAGAATTGCAAAGACACCGATCAGGCGAGCGCCGCGCTCGTCAAAGACCTGAAGCAGCGCGGAATGTTGAAAGACACGCTGGTCATCTGGGGCGGCGAGTTCGGCCGGACGCCGATGGCGCAGGGGACCAACGACGGCCGCGATCATCATCCGAACGCCTTCACGATGTGGCTCGCGGGCGGCGGCGTCAAAGCAGGCCTGACGATCGGGCAGACGGACGAACTCGGCTTCAACGCCGTCGAAGACCGCGTGCACGTTAACGATCTGCACGCGACGATCCTGCATCTTCTGGGATTCGATCACGAGAAATTGACCTATCGCTTCCAGGGCCGCGATTTCCGGCTGACAGACGTCGCGGGACTGGTGGTCGATAAGCTGCTGGCTTAGGTAAGGCTTGCTCGATCAGTACCGCGAGCGGTAGCGAGCGTGGCTTGAAGCGCGCTCGCTACCGCTCGCGGTACTGATCCGTACGTCCTTGCGCCGGAGTTTGTAAAAGCTTTGCTTTTTGAGCGACAATACGCCCGTTTTTCCCAGACCTTTCTCTATAAATAAGTTCGCGAACAAAAGGAGCGTCAGCTAATGTCGGAAGTGTCTAGCAGACTACTCGTCAGTTTGGAAGGCGGCGTTAAGCGCATCACGTTCAACAATCCCGCGCGGCGCAACGCGGTGGATTTCGAAACGATGCAGCTCTTCGCCGAAACGATCCAGGAGTCGTTTGATGACGAGACTCGGGTGATCGTCATTACCGGCGCGGGCGATTCGTTCTGCGCCGGCGCCGATCTGCAGGCGGGGCTTGCCGGCGGCGCCCCGCGGAACGTGGAGCTCGATCTCCGAGAAGTCATTAACCCGGGCGTTATGGCGATGCGCGCTTTGCCGAAGCCGATCATCGCGCGCGTTCACGGCCATGCGGCGGGCATAGGCTGCAATTACGCGCTGGCCGCGGACATCATCATTGCGTCAGACCAGGCCTTCTTCACCCAGGCCTTCATCAAAATCGGATTGATGCCGGACGGGGGCGGGACATATTTCCTGCCGCGTCTGGTCGGATACAACAAGGCGTTCGAACTGATGGCGCTCGGCGATCCCATCCCGGCCCAGCAGGCTTTCGAGATGGGCATGCTCAATCGCGTTGTATCGGCCGGCGAACTCGACGGCGCCGTGGACGCCATCACACGAAGGCTGGCGGACGCTCCGCCCTTCGCGCTCGCGATGGTCAAAGGGGCTCTGACGGGCAGCCTGCAATCCGATCTCGCCTCCGCGCTCGAATTCGAGGCGGTCGGCCAGGGCGCGTGTTTCCGCACGGCCGATTTCGCCGAAGGCGTCATGGCTTTCCTCCAGAAACGAAAAGCGGTCTTCACCGGGAAGTGAAGAGTGGATCGGCTGCTTTCCAACCATCAACTGACAGAGACGGCACGCATGAACGAAGATCAAAAGCAGAATAGACAGGCGTGGTTTGCGCTGGCGGTGTTGTTTGGCATCAACACCATGAACTTTTTCGACAGGCAGATTCTCGCCGCCGTGACCGAACCGATTCGTATGCAATGGAAGCTGAACGACACGGCGTTGGGCGTGATGAACACCGTCTTCGTTCTGGTATACGCCTTCATCGGCGTGCCGCTCGGACGATGGGCCGACCGCGGCAGAAGGGCGAAGATCCTCAGCGTTTGCGTCGTGATCTGGAGTGTCTTCACGACGGCTTCCGGACTTGCCTGGAATTATTGGTCGCTTTTCGTCGCGCGAATTGGCGTGGGCGTCGGCGAAGCCGGTTGCTCGCCCGCCGGGAATTCACTGATCGGGGATCTTTACCCGGCGAGCAGGCGCGCCCGCGCGATCGGGATTTTCATGCTCGGCCTGCCGGTAGGAATATTCTTCAGCAATCTGCTGAGCGGAATCATCGTCGCAAAGTTCACGCCCATTGTCGGCGCCGCCTGGTCATGGAAGATTCCGTTCCTGGCCGCAACTATCCCCGGTTTAATACTGGCCGCGCTAGCCCTGCGGATTATCGAACCGGCGCGCGGAGCGACTGAGTCCATCAAAATCGCCGACCAGTCGCAGGAAGGCTCGCCTTACTGGCGCGTACTGAGGATTCCCACGATGTGGTGGATTATCATTTCGGGCGCGCTGCATAATTTCAACGCATACGCGGTCAATGCCTTCATGCCCGCCTACCTGGGCCGTTATCACGGCCTGGGGATACAAAGAGCCAACACCATCTCGGCGTTCACGCTTGGCGCAGTCGGGGTGATAGGGTTGCTCGGCGGCGGCGCGGCGGCGGACTGGGCCAGGAAGAAGAGTCCGCGCGGCCGGATGCTGCTGGGCGCATCGGCGCTGCTGACGTTGACTCCTCTGACCTACCTGGCGCTCGACCGCCCGAAAGGCGACATGGTCGGTTTCATGATTCTGATGGGAACCGCATGGATGCTGTTCTATATCTATTACGTCACGGTTTATCCGACAGTACAGGACGTGGTCGAGCCGAGTCTGCGCGGCACTGCGATGGCGCTCTACTTTTTTGCGATGTACGTGCTCGGCGGCGCGTTCGGCACCACCATCATGGGGATGCTCAGCGATTATTTCGCGAAGAGGGCGATGGCCGGCGCCGGAGCGACCGAGATGACCGAGGCGTTCAGGGCCGCCGGGCTGCACAACGCCTTCTTCATCGCGCCGATCATCTCTTTCTCTCTCTCTCTGGTTTTGTTTGCCGGCTCGCGCACGGTTGCGTCCGATATGGAGAAATTGCAAAAATGGATGAGAACAGCGGTCAGTAAATAGTGTTAAAAGGTAAACACCAGCTATGGCAAACAATCGCAGCTCATTTTTAGCAGGCGGCCTGGCCTTCGCCGCAACGGGGATTTTAGCCCTGGCCGGTATAGGGCGGTTTGCAATCGCGGGTGTGGGAAAATTTTCCAAATTGTCCCACTATCAATCGCAAACCGATATGGCGTTCGCGCAGGACCGAGCCAAGCAGGAGACGGCGCAGGAGCCGGTCGTTTACATCTGCCCGATGCATCCCGACGTGAGTTCCAAAATTCCCGGCCAATGCCCGAAGTGCAACATGAAACTGGTCGCCGCAAAAAGCGCGGCTGAAGGCGCCGACTTTTACGCCTGCCCGATGCATCCGGATGTGATGTCGAATCAGGCTGGAGTCTGCCCGAAATGCAATATGAAGCTGGTCAAATCGGCGCCGCCTGAGACCAGCGAGTACGTCGTCAGAATAAAGACCAATCCGGCGCCTCCGAAAGCCGGCGAGAAAGTGAAGCTTCAATTCACCATCCTTCATCCGGTGACTGAGAAGCCGGTCAGGGAATTCAATATTCTGCACGACATGCCATTTCACCTGTTCGTCGTCAGCCAGGATTTTGAAGTCTTCCAGCACATCCATCCGGACAAGCAGCCGGACGGCAGCTTCACGATAGAGACCGATTTGCCCAAGGCGGGTTACTATAAAATCTTCTGCGACTTCTTTCCGGCGGGCGGTATGCCGCAGGTGACTTTCCACAATCTGGTCACCGCCGGATATGCCGGCGATCTGGTTTCATCGCAGGCTAAGCTTACGCCCGACAAACCAGTTGACAACAAACTGGTCAGGACCGTCGAGAGCACGCGCTTCGAATTGAAGTTCGATCCCGAACAACCCTTCGTCGGCAAACCGGCTGAATTGCATTATCATCTGGTCGATGAAAAGACCGGCGCCCCGGTGAAGGATCTGAAGCCATATCTCGGCGCATGGGGACATACGCTGATCCTCAGCGAGGATGCGACGGATTATCTGCATTCGCACCCGACCGAGATGATTCCTGATGATGTGGATCGCAGCAAACTCGAAGGCAAACCTGACGTCGTCTTCGATACGTTTTTCCCCCATCCAGGCAATTACCGCATCTGGTCTCAATTCCAGCGCGGTGATAAAATCATTACCGTGCCCTTCACAATTTACGTCCCTCGCATGAAGTGAAATCCTATCGGGATGCCACTCTTTTATACGATTTCCGTCATTTTTTTCGTTCTCCGAAATTTTGTAATCAGAATTCAGGAAAATGGAGAAATGGACGGCTTCGAAATTGTCGTTAAGGAGCTAAACTCTTGATCAATCAAAGCTTCGACCATAGACGCCAGTCTATGGCAAGGGGATTGCGTTGATATTAGACAGAAAGTTAATAGCCGTGTTCCTTCCCCCTAGTTTACGGCGCTAGAGAAAAATCCATCCCCTGGCAGGAGTAAATACTATATGCGAAAAATGTTTTTCCTTGGTATGGCCGTAGCGGCCTCGTTGTTGGCGGGGCTTGCGCCGAATGCGCGTGCGCAGTCACAATCAGAAACGCCGAAGGTCGAAATTGGCGCACACTACACAGTCCTGCGCATTTCCGGTTTTGGCGCGAATGACGCCACGGATAATGGTGTGGGCGGTCGTATCACCTATAACATCAATAGCAAGGTCGGAATCGAGGGTGAGTACAATTTCTTTCCCGAGGGACGCATCAATTTTGCGACTCTTTCCACTGTTTTGGACAGTAACAGAACGCAGGGTCTTTTTGGCCTGAAGTATGCGATAGCGCGGTCGAATTCGGCGGGCATCTTCCTCAAGGGCAGACCTGGCTTCATTCGTTTCAGCCAGGGCACGCCTGCCCTCGGGACTGATTCGAGCCAAACCCAATTCGCATTCGATTACGGAGGGATTCTTGAGTTATATCCTTCGCGGGCGGTCGCGCTGCGCTTTGACGTTGGTGACACCGTCATCCGCTACGATAACTCTGTATTCACCAACTCCTTCTTTACACACAATCTGCAAATCGGCGCCGGCGTCGCTTTGCGATTCTGAATCCGAAGCCGGCCGGATGGGCGACGCCATCCGGCCGGCTTTCATTACTGTTTCCTGCCCCTTGATATTCGACGCCGGAGAAAAAATCCAAACTTTTCAGGAGCAAAATAATGCGAAAAATGTTTTTCATCGTCCTGGCCGCGGCGGCTTTGTTGTTAACGGTTACGGCGCAAAATGCGAAGGCCCAGTCATCTGAAACGCCAAAGATGGAAATCGGCGTGCAGTACACACTGTTGCGCCTGCGCGATTTCGACACCACCGATAATGGTGTGGGAACTCGCGTCACTTACAATCTCGCGGACAGTTTCTCCATTGAGGGCGAGTTCAATTACTTCCCTCAGTCCCGTCCCAACTTCGCGACTAATGGTTTATCCGTGGACAGCAAAAGATCACAGGGATTGTTCGGCGTGAAGTATGGGCTTCGCTCCGAGAGTTTCGGCATTTTCAGCAAGTTCAGACCCGGCTTCATGCGTTTCAGCGAGGGCACGCCCCTTGTTCCGGGCGCGACGAGCGATACAGAATTCGCGTTCGATTTCGGCGGGGTTTTTGAATATTATCCTCAGCGAGCGGTCTCGTTCCGCATTGACGTGGGAGATACGCTCATCCGCTTCAGCAACCCTGTTCTTGTCGCTGATCCTACTTTCAGACACAATCTGCAAATCGGCGTCGGCGTCGGGTTTCGCTTCAAATGAATCTGAAGCTTAGGAAAATCATCCACTAATCCACGCAAAGTTACGTACGGGGAGCGTAGGCGGCCTGAGCATCGATCAGCAAGCTTGCTGATCGATGCTCGGCTCACGCTCCCGTACTATTTTCAGCTTCTGGTCAACTGCCTGTATTTTATTCTATGCGGTTGATCGGCGTCGGCGCCCATCCTCGCCTTGCGATCGGCTTCGTACTCTGAATAATTTCCGTCAAACCAGACGACACGGCTTTCGCCCTCGAAGGCCAGGATGTGAGTGGCGATACGGTCAAGGAACCATCGGTCGTGGCTGATGACTACGGCGCATCCGGCGAAGTTCTCCAGCGCCTCTTCGAGCGCGCGCATGGTGTTCACGTCCAGATCGTTGGTGGGTTCGTCCAGCAGCAGCACGTTCGCGCCAGATTTCAACATCTTCGCGAGGTGAACCCGGTTGCGTTCGCCGCCGGATAGATTCCCTACCTTCTTCTGCTGATCGCCGCCCGAGAAATTGAATCGGGCGACATATGCCCGCGAATTGACCTGACGCGCGCCGAGTTGAATGGCGTCCTGCCCATCCGAAATCTCTTCCCAGATGTTTTTATTCGCGTCCAGCGATTCGCGCGATTGATCGACATAGCCGAGTTGAACCGTCGAACCGGTCTTGAAATCGCCGCCGTCCGCCTGCTCACGGCCGGTGATCAAACGGAAGAGCGTGGTTTTGCCCGCGCCGTTCGGGCCGATTACGCCGACGATGCCTCCGGGCGGAAGTTTGAAGGACAAGCCCTCGATCAACAGGTTGTCGCCATAAGCTTTGCTGACGCCGTCGGCTTCGATCACCACGTCGCCGAGCCGCGGGCCCGGCGGAATGTAAATCTCGAGTTCCGAGGACTGCTTCTCGACTTCCTGATTGAGCAGCGATTCGTAAGCCTTGATGCGCGCCTTGCTCTTGGCGTGGCGAGCCTTCGGCGCCATCCGAATCCATTCCAGTTCGCGTTCGAGAGTCTTTTGCCGCGCGCTCTCCGATTTTTCCTCGCGCCGCATCCGCTCCTGCTTCTGTTCCAGCCACGACGAATAATTACCCTGCCACGGGATGCCCTGCCCGCGGTCGAGTTCCAGAATCCAGCCGGCGACATTATCCAGGAAATACCGGTCGTGCGTGACAGCTATCACGGTGCCTGGATATTTCTGTAAGTGCTGTTCGAGCCAGCCGACGGTCTCGGCGTCAAGGTGGTTGGTCGGTTCGTCGAGCAGCAGGATATCGGGCTGCTTCAGCAGCAGGCGGCATAACGCGACGCGTCGCCGTTCGCCGCCGGAAAGAACTTTGATCGGCGTCTCTCCCGGAGGGCACCGCAACGCGTCCATGGCCATTTCCAGACGGCTGTCCAGATCCCATCCGCCCATTGCGTCAAGTTTCTCCTGCACTTCGCCCTGGCGTCCAAGCAGCTTGTTCATTTCATCGTCAGACATCGGCTCGGCGAACCTGGCGTTGATCTCGTCGAATTCTTTCAACAGATCGACGACCTCCTGGACGCCTTCCTCGACGATCTCGCGGACGGTCTTCGACTCGTCCAACTTCGGCTCCTGTTCGAGGTAGCCGATGGAATAGCCCGGCGAGAGCACGGTCTCGCCCAGATATTCCTTATCGATGCCGGCGATGATCCGCAGCAGCGTGGATTTGCCCGATCCGTTCAGGCCCAGCACGCCGATCTTCGCGCCGTAAAAGTAGCCGAGGTATATATCCTTGAGGACAGCTTTCTTGTCGTAATACCTGCTGACCCCTACCATTGAATAGATGACTTTATCTGGTTGCTGACTCATTGTGATTCGATTGATGAATTCGGTCTGATTTGATTTTGAGGAGCTAAAACAGAAATCTTCTCGCACGCGACGGCAAATGGCAAGGCGGAGGCAGAGAGACGGAGAGACAGAGAGACAGAGAGACGGAGAGACGGAGGATCGAGGATCGAGGATCGAGGATCGAGGATCGCTATTTTCGATCTTCAATCTTCGATCTTCCATCCTCTGTCCCTCTGTCCCTCCGTCTCTCTATCTTTGCAGTCCGCGTTTAATTCTGCTCAGAATTCCGCACAGCATCTCTATGTCGTATCTGGTCGGGTTGAGCCGCAGCAGGCTGCCGCGAAGCCTTCGCGTCAGGTCAGGCTCGTTGCCCGGCAGGACGAAATCGATCTGCTTCAAAACTTCCAGCGACAATTGCATGGCCGCTTCGGTCGCGCCCGCCGTGGCCGCTTCGGCGGGACGGGGAACAATGGCGGCTTGAGCGGAGTCGCGAATCAGTTCGTAGCAGCAGACGGCGACGGCCTGGCCCAGGTTCATGGATGGGCAGTTGGGCCGTGTGGGAATGCTCATCACACGATGGCAACGGCTGAGGTCTTCGTTGGTCAGTCCGTGTTTCTCTGAGCCGAAGACCAGCGCCAGATCGTAATCGGCCGCGGCGAGATCGCGGCTCAGATCTAGCGGCGTGTAAACGTTTTGTTTTTCCTCGACCCGCGTGCGGTCGGTTGTGCCCACGACCAGATTGCAATCGGCGACCGCCTCGTCGAGCGCGACGCAGATTCGCGCGCTGGTCAATACGTCGGTGGCTTTGACCGCCGATACTACTTCGCTCCAAACGGGCGGGTGCGGCGTGACGACTGCCAGGTCGGCGAATCCGAAATTTTTCATCGCCCTCGCGGCCGCCCCGATATTGTTCGGGTCGCGCGGGCGGACGAGGACGATTCTTCTGGTTCCCATTTTCCTGAGAGGAGACAGAGAAAGGGAGAAGGGGGACAAGGAGAGGGGGAGACAAGGAGAGGGGGGGATAACTTTCCTTGTATCTTTATAAAATTTCTTGTCCCCTTGTCCCCTTGTCTTCTTACTTCTTGGCCTGCGAAGCCGGAGTCAGGACGTGGTCTTTTTCGCTGGCCGGGTTGAACGCGATGCGGCGCTTTTGCAGATAGGCTATCTTGCCCAGATTCGAGGCCAGCGCCGAGCGGTGGCCGCTGACGATGTCCGAATTGGGCAGCGCGCGCGATTTCACGCAATCCAGGAAGTTGCGGACGTGCTGTTGTTCGAGTGATTTGTTGTTCGGGCGAGTGATCGGCTCCGGCCGAGCCATTCTACGTCCGGCGGCGGATTCCTGATAGATGTAACGGCCACGGTCAATGTAAAGACGGCCCTTGGTTCCCATTAATTCAAGCGCCGCTCCACTCGCGCCGGGAACCAGTGTGGCGTCGAAAGTAGCGATCCATTTGCTGGGATATTCGAGTTGTATGCTGATTGTATCCGGCGCGGTGCGGCCGTCGGGATAGGCGTATACGCCTCCGGAGGACGCCGCCGCAATGGGCAGGTCTTCGCCCATATACCAATGAACGACGTCAATCCAGTGCGTGAAGAGATCAGTGATCTGGCCGCCGCCGAAATCGAAATAGGCGCGCCAGTTGTAGAATTGCTGCGCGTCGAATTCGCGGTATTTGGCCGGGCCTAAAAACGCCTTCCAATCCAATCCGGCCGGTTTGTCCTTGAAGGGGGCTTTGCGCAGATGATAGCCGTTCCCGTGCCACCATGTGCGGACGAACGCGATCTTGCCGAGTTTGTCCTTGTCGATGTATTCGCTCTTGGCTTCTTTGTAATGTTCGCCGCTGCGCTGTTGAAGGCCAACCTGCGCCACGCGGTTGTTCGCCTTGACGGCTTTGATGATGTCGTGACCCTGCTCGTAGCTGAAGGTCAGCGGCTTCTCGACGTAGATGTCCTTGCCCGCGTTGAGAGCGTCGATCGCCATCCGCGAATGCCAATGATCGGGCGTGGTGATCATGACGGCGTCGACGTCCTTCAATGCGAGCAGCGCATGGTAATCGGTGAATGTTTTGGCCTTGCCCTCGGTCTTCGCGAGCGCGGCGTTGAGGTTTACGTCGTAGCAGTCGCAGAGCGCCACGACTTCGAGGTCGGGTTCTTTTTGAAACCAGCTCATCACGTCGCCGCCGCGATTGCCCGTGCCGATAACGCCCAGGCGGACCCGGTCATTGGCCCCGAGCACGTTGTTCCAACTTGCGGCGGTGAAGGTTAAACCGGCCGCGCCAGCGCCCGTTTGAGCGATGAATTTACGACGAGAACTCTTTGTTTCAGACATTTGGCTTCCTTTCTTGCCATTAATAATGAGTTGACGGATAGATTTCAGCGCATTTGATCTTATTGACGAAGACGCTGCCCGATCAGTTTCCGGTAAAGTCGAA
>DASUFM010000968.1:0-3994 GCA_036274535.1 Blastocatellia bacterium | reverse complement strand
GGTTTTTGAAGAACGATCCAGCGCTGCGGCAATCAGGATCGTTGTCGGGGTCGTCCGGCGGGATCAACATCGCCTTTTGCGCGCGAACGGCGCGCACTGCTTCTCGCGTCAGCGCCAGCGAAGGGCCGGTCGAAACATTCGAGAAATAGTTTTTGAGATCGGGATAGCGGATCGCCGGCTCTCCGTGGGGTTTCAATGAATAAGTGACCGCCGTGACGACATATCGGTCGCGAGCCGTGGTGTTGAAGATACTGGCGCGATAGCCGAATCGGCATTGCTCATTGCTCAATTCAATGAACTCCCCGGCATGGCGATCAAAGGCGCGAACTGAAATGATGGTCTCGCTCACTTCCTGCCCGTAAGCGCCGACGTTCTGAACGGGCGTGCCGCCGACGCTGCCCGGAATCCCGCTCAAACATTCAATGCCCGCCAGATCGCGCTCGACGCATTGGCGCGCAAACTCGTCCCAATCCTCGCCGGCTCTGGCGGCGACGATGACCTCGCCACCTTCGTCGCGCCATGTCACGCCTTTGAGCCTCATATGGATGACCAGACCGGGAAAGCCTTCATCCGCCACCAGCGCGTTGCTCCCGCCGCCTAGAATGAAGATTGGGAGACTTCGTTGTTCGGCGAACGAAAACGCCGCGAGCAATTCTTCCTCGTCGCGCGCTTCGGCCAAAAAGCGCGCGGGACCGCCTATCCGCAGCGTGGTCAACGGCGAGAGCGGAACGTTTTCCTGAATCAATCCCTGATCGGGCATCAGCTATATAGTATTCAAGAAAAAGCGTTTCAGCCACCAATAAACACGAAGGAGCGCGAATAGCGACAAATGGATAGAAATCAAATGGGTTATCAAATTCAGAAAAAAGATTCGTGTTTATTCGTGTTCATTCGTGGTTGAAATTCTTCCTACAACTCGCCGCGCAGAAAGGCGCGAACCTTCTTCAAATCTTCCCAGGCCTCGCGCTTCTTGTCGGGCGAGCGCAGCAGATAAGCCGGATGGAATGTCGGCAGTACCTTGATTTCGGGAATGCGCGGATAATCCTGGAAATTGCCGCGCATCTTCGTGATGCCGATTTTGGTATCGAGCAGAGCCTGCATCGCGGGATTGCCCAGCGCCACGATCAGTTTCGGGCGAATCGCCGCGATCTGGCGAAAGAGAAAGGGAATGCACGCCTTGACTTCGTCCGATTCCGGCGTCCGGTTGCCCGGCGGGCGGGATTTAACCACGTTGGCGATGTAAACGTCTTCGCGCTTCAAATCGATCGCTTCGATCATTTTGGTGAGCAATTGCCCGGCGCGGCCCACAAAGGGGCGTCCGGTGGCGTCTTCGTCGGCGCCGGGCCCTTCGCCTACGAACATCAGTTCGGCTTTGGGCGAGCCCTCGCCGAAGACTATGTTCGTGCGCGTCGAAAAGAGCTTGCAGCGTTTGCAATCGCCGAGGTCGCGGCGAATGTCTTCGAGGGTTTCGTTGGCGTATTGAGTTTCGGCTGACTCCCTGGAGGTTTCGTCGAAAAGCGGCGGGGCGCCGAATAGCGAGCCGGCGGCGGCGTTCTCTGGGTTAGTAGGCATAGTGATTTTCGGTTCCGGGGCGAGCGGGGCCTGCGTAATGATCGCCGGGGCGGACGGTTCCGGGCGTTTCGGCTCCGGCGCGCCCGGAACCGATATGGCGCCGATATGCGTCAAGCCTAGTTCGCTGTAATAGCGCAAATGCTCCTTGGCCTGAACGATCAATTCCCTGATTTCTTCTCGCGGATTCATATTATCAGCCTGCCGATTTTCGCAGCTCGGCGATCACATCCAGCGTCCTATCCGCCAGCGCGCGCTTGCTTTGAAGCGGCAGCTCGACGCGCGAGCCGTCACGCTTGAGAATCGTCGCGGCGTTGGTTTCGACATTGAATCCGGCGTCGGCGCGCGTGATGTCGTTGGCCACTATCAAATCCAGCCCCTTTTCGCGAAGCTTCCGCTCGGCGTATTCGAGCAACGATTGCGATTCGGCGGCGAAGCCCGCGACGATGCGGCGCCCGCGGTTCGCGGCTACCCCGCCCGCGGCCCCGACCGCCGCGATAATGTCCTCGGTCTCCTCAAGCTCCACGGTGATTTTCTTGCGCCCCTCTTTCTTGATCTTCTGTTCAGCCGGACTAGCCGGGCGGAAATCGGCCACGGCCGCCGAGCCGATGAACACGCTCACGTCCTGAATCCGCGACATCACCGCATCGAACATTTCGCGCGTCGAACGGACGTTGAGGGTTTCGATGCTTTCCGGCGCGGGCAGATTGACCGGTCCCGAAATCAGAGTCACGCGGGCGCCGCGGTCACGCGCGGCTTCAGCCATCGCATACCCCATCCTGCCCGACGAACGGTTGGTGATAAAACGGACCGGATCCAGGTCTTCGATCGTGGGGCCCGCGGTAACCATTACGTGCTCGCCGGCGAAGTCGCGGGATTTCAGATCCGAGATTCGAGATTTGAGAATTTCGAGCGCGCGTTCGACTATCTCCTCAGGCTCCGCCAACCGCCCCATCCCGACCTCGCCGCAGGCCTGATAGCCGACTCCGGGGGCGATAAACAAGACGCCGCGCTCGCGCAGGATTTCCATATTGGCCTGCGTCGCCTTGTGATTCCACATCTCCACGTTCATCGCCGGGGCTATTAAAACCGGATTTGTGTTTGAAAGGTAAACCGTGGAGAGAAAATCGTCGGCGACCCCGTGGGCGAATTTGGCGATGCTGTTAGCGGTGGCCGGCGCGATCAGCAGCAGGTCGGCTTCGCGCGCGACGGAGATGTGCTCGATGGTCGCGTAATTCGGGCGGTCGAACATGTCGACGATCACAGGCTGGCCTGAGAGCGCTTCGAAAGTCAACGGGCGCACGAACTCGGTCGCGTGGCGAGTCATCACTACGCGAATCTGAACGCCGCGCCGCTGCAGGCCCCGCAAAATTTCCGCCGCCTTATAAGCGCCGATACAGCCTGTTACGCCCAGTAGAACTTTCATAATAGACAGACAAGGAGAAGTGGGGACAAGGAGAAAAGGAGAAAAGTGAGTTTGTCCCCCTTGTCTCCCCTTCTCCTTGTCCCCTTGTCCTCTTTACTTCTCTCCCTTTTCAATTATCTCGTAATTGATCAATCCGCGCTCGACTTCTTCCAGCGCGACGCGGGTCGCTTTGGAATTGGCCATGTGGACGCGCGGCTGGGCGCCTTTCTGAATCTGTTTACTGCGTTTCGCGGCGATCAGAATCTTGCGGTATTTGCTGTCGATCGGAAACGGCTTCGCTTCTTTTTTCTCATCCTGAATATCTGCCATCTGATTTACCCCCTTCCTTGTTTGTTAAAAGTCCGTAGAATCCATTCGGCGATTTCACTGCGGCGCGCCGTGCGGCATCGTTCGGCCGCGATGATCGCAACCAGTTCGTCAATAGCCCGATTCAGATCGTCGTTGATTACGACATAATCGAAATCAACGTACTGCTCCATCTCGTGAAAGGCGCTGTCCAGCCGCAACCGCCGGTCGCTCGCGGTGTCAGTGCCTCGATTTTCCAGACGTTCGGCCAGGGCGTCGAGCGACGGCGGCATGATGAAAACCGAGATCGCGTCGGGAAACAGTTTGCGCGCCTGCGCCGCCCCCTGGATGTCGATTGTCAAAATCACGTCGTACCCCACGGATCGAATCTCTTCGACAGTCCGCCGCGAAGTCCCGTAAAGATTGCCGTGGACCTCGGCCCATTCCAGGAAATCTCCGTTCGCGACCATCGATTCAAATTCGGCGCGCGAGACGAAATGGTAATGATCGCCCTGCTTCTCGCCGGCGCGCGGGCGCCGCGAGGTGAAAGAGATCGAAGGCCTGACCCGATCGTCGCGACCAAGCGCCCCGGCCACGAGCGTCGTTTTCCCCGCGCCTGACGGGGCCGAAACTATAATCAAATTACCGATCATATTGCGGATTGCGGATTGCGGATTGCGGATTGTTAATTCCGAATCCGCATCCTGGAATCGC
>DASUFM010000967.1:0-3969 GCA_036274535.1 Blastocatellia bacterium | reverse complement strand
ACTCGCGCTCTTCCATGAAGACATGCATACCGAGGCGATCACTTATACCAGGCAGACGCTGGGTTATTCTGCGCCGCGTATAACAACGGCTCAGGATGTTTCCCAGGCGACTCCACCGACCAAGGGCGGAAAGACAGATGAGAGTTTCTTCCCCTCGATGGAAAGTCTGGGAGACGCTGAGGTCCCCGGAGGCTCCTTCTTGCAAGGAGGCAATCCGGACGCGCATTTCGCCTTCGACAATGAAATGCGCGCACATCAGGTCGAGGTGAAACCATTCGCTATTTCTCGGACCGCAGTGACGAGCGCTGAGTTCGCCTCGTTCGTGAATGACGGCGGCTACGGGCGTCGGGAGTTTTGGGATGAACAAGGTTGGCGGTGGCGAGAGAGTGTGGGGGCGGAGCATCCGGTCTACTGGCGCCCGCTAGACAACGGCCACTGGCTGCGCCGGAACTTCGATCAATGGCTTCCGCTCGAAGACGATCTCCCAGTCTTGCATGTTAATTGGTATGAGGCATCGGCGTGCTGCCGTTGGGCCAATCGCCGGCTGCCGACGGAGGCCGAATGGGAGATGGCCGCAAGCGCCGAACCCACACTGGATGGAGAGGGAATCAGGGAACGCAAGAGGCTTTATCCATGGGGCGATGAGGCGCCCACGCCAGAGCGGGCCAATCTCGACTGGCGGAACATGGGCTGCATCGCGGCGCACGCCTTACCCGCGAGCGAGAGCGCTTTCGGCTGCCGGCAGATGATCGGGAACACATGGGAATGGACCGCCAGCGCCTTTGAACCGTTTCCTGGTTTTGTCGCAGGACCTTACAAGGAATACTCCGCGCCCTGGTTCGGCGATCATAAAGTTTTGCGCGGAGGCTGTTGGGCCACGCGCTCACGCCTGATCCGTAACAATTATCGCAATTTCTACAAACCAGACCGCCGCGATGTGTGGGCGGGATTCCGCACCTGCGCGCTTTCAAATCGACGATGAAGATTGGAATCATTACTCCGGCCCCTGCGCGGTCCAGATACGGCAACCGCGTGACTGCGCTACGCTGGGCGCGCATTCTCAAAGACCTCGGTCATCGCGTCACCGTCTCTCAGCTTTACGAAGGCGGCGCTTGCGATCTGCTTATAGCGCTGCATGCGCGCCGCAGCTACCCGTCGATCAAGCGTTTTCACTCCGAGCGCCCGGACGTGCCGCTCATCGTGGCCCTCACCGGAACGGACCTTTATTGTGATCTTCATAAAAGTCGCCGCGCCAAGGAATCGCTCGAAATCGCAACTCGCCTGGTTACGCTGCAACCGATGGCCATAGACGAACTGCCTCCACATATACGCGGCAAAGCCCGTGTCATATATCAGTCTGTTAAGACCCCACATCAGGCAATCAGGCGCCAGTCGTCTGACATATCGCGCTCCCGCCGGACCTTTGATGTCTGTGTAATCGGCCATCTCCGCCAAGTGAAAGACCCGTTTCGCGCAGCGATGGCGGCGCGGTTACTGCCGCCATCATCGAGGATTCGCGTATTGCATGTAGGCGGGGCGATGAACGAAGAGATGGCGGCGCGGGCGCGCTCCGAAATGGAAGTAAACCCTCGTTATCACTGGCTGGGTGAGCAGCCGCGTTGGCGCACGCGCCGCATCCTGGCGCAAAGCCATCTTTGAGTGCTTTCGTCCCGCCTGGAAGGCGGGGCCAATGTCTTGTCGGAAGCGATCGTGACTTCCGTGCCCGTCATCGCCTCCCGCATTCCCGGCACGGTCGGCATTTTAGGGGCGAATTATCCGGGCTATTTTGAAGTGGGCGACACGCGTGAACCGACGCGGCTCCTGGCCCGTGCAGAGACGGAGCCGGATTTTTTAGCCCGCCTCAAGACGCGTGGAGACAGATTGATCAAACTCTTCGAGCCGGCGCGTGAGCAAAAAGCCTGGAAGGAATTGCTGAGAGAAATTGCGATTTAGGAAGCATTCGAGCCAGCGGCCCCGTTTTACGAGGGCCGCGCGACTCGTGAGGTTCAGGCGCCGCGATCTTCTTTGCGGATCTCTAAAACGAGATGCTGTAACTAAAGCCGGGTTTATTCGCGAACGCCAGGACGAACGAAAAGTGGTGTCGCCCATGCGTGTAATTCAACATCGGATGTACCCGCACGCCGTCATAAATGACAAGCGAAGAGATCTTCTCCGTAAAGTACACGTTCAGCCCGGCCAGCGGCAGCCATCGGTGTTCGTAAGTCCCATAAGATACGCCCATGTACGGCGCGATGGGCAGCCTTGTTTCACTCTTCAGATTTTTACTGAAGGTCGCGTAAAACGACTGCCCGTCAGGCGTGCCGATCCGGTCCGAACTCGTGCCGAGAATCAGCGCCGGGCGGCGCTCTGTCTCAGGTATGGCCAGCCAGTTGATTAGGGGGCTCACCTGACCGCTTGCCTCGTCAGCGCGTGGATTGACCTCGATTCCCGCCGATAATCTTGGATGGAGCCGGTAGGTGAGTGTGGTTCGCAAACTCGCCCGCGGCACGGCCCCCGGAATGACGCGCATCCCGAAAGCCCATTTATCTTCACTGTTGTTTTCTGCCCCGCTCACGGCGCGGCCCTCGCCAGGTCAGAGCGGTCAACTGGGCACGCTGGAGGCCACAGTTTGCGATTTGCTCCTGGCCATGGCGATCTGTTCGCGTTTGGCTTCGCGCTCGCCCTGGGCCACAAGCTTGTCTAGGTGTTTCTTGATTTCCTCCCGCGTTATGACGCTTCGGTAAATCGCCACTATCTTACCGTCACGACCGATGATGGCCGTGCCTGGCAGCCCCGGGCCTAGACCGAATTGCGCCATATGTTCCGTCGTCGCTCCCAGCCAGACGGGAAAATTGATCGCCGTCTCTTTGATGGACTGTCGAACCGCCTGCAACTCATTGAGCGTGTCGGCCGAAGCGCCGATGACCTGCACGCCGTAGGCCGCATATTGATTCTGGATCGCCGCCAACTCGGGCATCTCTTTCTTGCATGGGCCGCACCAGGTCGCCCAGAAATTCAACACGACGATTCGTCCACGGTACGAGCTCAGTTTCTGTTCCGCGCCGAAGAGGTCTTTTAACATCAGTTCGGCTTCCTTCCCGATGACGTCAGGAAGAGCCGGTTCCGAAGGCTTAGACAGAACTTTGAGATCATCTACTTTGACGAAGTTTCGTTTCTTCACTACGCGGACCGCGCCCGTGATTTCCACGCGACTACCGACGTAATTCAGCCAGTTCGGCTCCGGACGTTTGAACTTCCCGTCTTCGAGTTGATAGAACTTCGTGGCGCCGTCCTGCGCCGTTACCGCCAGCAGAGTCGGGTCGCCGTTGGATATGCACTTCGCGGACTGCGCCAGGTCTTCAGCCGAGCCGTATGGAACTTTTTGGCGGTCGGCCTTGTTCCAGCAATCTTCACAACACACGATCTGGCCTTCGATCCGGCCAGGCGCATTCGCCGTCTGCGCAGAGGCAGACTGAAAGAAAAGCGCCGCCGTCAATACAGAAAACAGAAAAGACAAAATAATCCTATTCAAGATAAGGTCTCCCGCTGATGTCGAAGCGTACTCCACGACGGCATCAGCCGATAACTATGATAGTTTAGTTATGAATATGAGCGTGAATGAAGAGGCGAGGATTAAATGCGAAGCGCGGGAAGTCTTTGCAGCGGCGGCGAACTTGCAGGTTGTGGGGCCCCGGCAATCAGGTTTTGGTGTTGGCGATGATAAATACCGAAAATCTCCGCATGCGCTAAAGGTCGGGTAATGTGGCCAGCCGGTGTTTTCTGAATTCTCTCCGGCGGCGCGGATCTGAGCGTGTCGAGTGGACAACATTCATCTTCCAGTCCGGTTAACGCGACGCTGGTTTCGTCTGGCGCGTTGCATGACCGCTCGGAATGGATCGCACAGATCGCAACGCAGCTAAGCGACAGACCGCACACACTGAGCGCGAGCGCAAATGCGAGCCATTGATT
>DASUFM010000966.1:0-6168 GCA_036274535.1 Blastocatellia bacterium | reverse complement strand
TTTCTCTAAATCAGACCATGCGAGATTGGGTCAGTACCGCGAGCGGCAGCGAGCGTCGCAGATGCCTGGTTCACGCTCCCTACCGGTCGCGGTACTGGCCCAATCTCGCATGGCCTGATTTAGAGAAAGGCCGCATTGCGGTCCAGCAATTTTTCCCTCTCTGCGCCTCTGCGCCTCTGTGGCTATTTATCCATATGAAAACCGCTTTATAGCGGTTTTCATATGAACGAAGACTCCGCTCCCTTACGGTCGCGGTACAGTACCGCGCGTAAGCAAGCGGCCTCTTCAATCAAGCGCAAACCGCTGTAAGTAACGAATTATGATCCGAGGCATAAATTGTATCTGATAAGTCAAGGAGAAAAATATGGCGACTAGCGAGTTAGTAATCAATCCCAAATCCGGGCAGAACACATTGGTTTCATCGACCGCTGATAATTACACTCGCGCTCTAGCCGTTGTTACCACGCTATTCTTCATGTGGGGCTTTCTCACCTGTTTGAACGACATTCTTGTCCCCCACCTGAAGTCGATCTTTGATCTGAGCTACACGCAAGTGATGCTGATCCAATTTGCGTTCTTCTCGGCCTACTTCTTCTTCTCAGCGCCATGGTCGAAGATCGTTAACAGGATCGGGTATCAGAAGACCATGGTCGCCGGCTTACTAACCATGGGAATTGGCGCCTTCCTGTTCGTTCCCGCGGCATCCGCTCCTTCGTTCCCGCTGTTTCTGGCGGCGCTCATGATTCTTGCCGCCGGCATTACCGGTCTCCAGGTGGCGGCGAATCCTTACGTGATTGCGCTCGGCAAACCCGAGACGGCATCGAGCCGATTGAATCTGACGCAGGCTTTCAACTCGCTCGGCGCCACCCTGGCGCCTACGCTCGGGGGGCTGCTCATCCTGAGCGGGGCGCCGTTAGCCGCCGAACAGTTATCCCAACTTTCGCCTCAAGCCCTGCGCGCGTATCGCGTGAGCCAGGCCGCCTCCGTACAGATGCCGTACATCGTCATCGGCATTGCCCTGACGTCGCTGGCGGTGGCAATCGCCAGGTTTAAGCTGCCGAAAATCGAGCGTGCGGAGGGCCGCCTTGGAGAAAAGAGCAACGACTCTATCTGGAAACATCCCAACCTGCTCTACGGCGCGCTTGGAATTTTCGCCTACGTAGGCGCCGAGGTTTCAATCGGAAGTTTCCTGGTGAACTACTTCGGTCAGTCCGACATCGCGGGGCTCTCCCCGCAGGTCGCCGCGGGTTATGTGTCGTTCTACTGGGGCGGCGCCATGGTGGGGCGATTCATCGGCGCGGCGGTTCTGCAGCGAGTTAAGACCGGGCGCCTGCTCGCGGTCTGCGCGGTCTGCGCCGCGACGCTGGTAGCGGTTTCCATGCTCGCCACCGGACACCTGGCAATGTGGAGCATGATCGCCGTCGGTTTCTTCAACTCCATTATGTTCCCGAGCATCTTCGCCCTGGGCGTCGCCGAGCTCGGGCCGCTGACGGGAAACGGGTCCGGTCTGATGAATATGGCGATTGTGGGCGGGGCGATCATTCCGGTGATCCAGGGGGCGATGGCCGACCGCATCGGGATTCAATACGCGTTCTTCCTGCCCGTGATCTGCTATCTGTACATCTTGTTCTACGCGCTCAGAGGCTCAATGCCGAACAGCGAACGGTACTCAAACGGAATGGACAATGCCTGAAGGAGGATTGGTAATGCTACTCGCAGGAGACATTGGCGGTACTAAAACAGACTTAGCGATTTTTTCCATTGAGGGTGGGCCGCAGGCGCCGATCGCCCAAGCCCGGTTCCATAGCGCGGACTACCCCAATCTGCAGGCGCTGGTAGCGGAATTTCTAAAGAAGGCGCCGACGCCAGTCGAGAGAGCCTGCTTTGACGTCGCCGGGCCGGTCATCGATGGGCGCGCGAAGATCACGAATCTGCCCTGGATGATGGATGAGACTTCGCTTGCGGAGGATCTCAGCCTCAAATCAGTCCGTCTGATGAATGATTTAGAGGCCGTCGCCCGAGCGATCCCCATTTTACGACCGAGTGATGTGCGCACCCTGAACGCCGGACAGCCGGTCTCGAAAGGCGCCATCGGCGTCGTCGCGCCAGGCACCGGTCTGGGCGAATCATTTCTTACCTGGGATGGGGCGAAATATGTTTCTCACAGCTCCGAAGGCGGGCATTCGGATTTTGCCCCGACGGATGGGCGACAGATCGGCCTTCTCCGATACATGCTTGAGCGCTTCGATCACGTGGGAGTCGAGCGCGTCTGCTCCGGAATCGGTATTCCGAACATTTATGAATATCTTCGCGACATCGAACATATACCGGAGAACCCCGAGACCGCTCAGTTGATCGCCGCCTCAAAAGATCATAATGCGGTGATCATTGATACGGCCATGAGCCCGCAAAATCCCAGCAAATTATGCGCGGCCACAGTGGACACCTTCATTTCGATTCTTGCTAGTGAGGCCGCCAACCTGGCGCTAAAGGTCATGGCGACCGGCGGCGTTTATCTTGCGGGCGGCATTCCGCTGCACATGCTGAAGGCGTTCGAGGGACCGGACTTTATGGAATCCTTTAAACGGAAGGGGCGCTTCGCCGGACTAATGGAACGTATCCCGGTTCACATCATTCTCACACGCGCCGCTCTGGTCGGAACCGCCGCGGCCGGGCTGGAGGGCTTTAAGCAGGGATCATAAATAGGAACTGACGCCGGTAACTAAATCAGACCAGGCGAGATCGGGTCAGTACCGCGAGCGGTAGCGAGCGTCGCAGACGCCTGGGGCACGCTCCCTACCGGTCGCTGTACTGAATCGGTGTACCAATCTTGTGTGGTCGGTTGACTATCCATTGAGGAGGAAAGATGAAAAATAACGGCCTGAAGCTGGCGCCATCGATTCTCGCAGCGGACTTTGCGCGCCTTGGCGCCCAGGTGGCCGAAGCGGAGCGGGCCGGCGCCGATCGAATTCATGTCGATATTATGGATGGGCATTTTGCGCCCAACATTTCTATGGGCGCGCCCGTCGTTCAGTCACTCAGACGAGTCACCGGCTTACATCTTGAAATGCACATGATGATCTCGGATCCGGACTTTTTCTTATCAGAGTTTGTCGAAGCCGGCTCCGATTCGTTTCTGGTCCATTGGGAAGGCGCCAATCATTTGCATCGCACCGTGCAACGCATCAAGGCGCTGGGGAAGCGAGCCGGAGTGGCCATCAATCCGGCGACCCCGGCTTCGGCGCTGGAAGAAATCCTGCCGGATGTGGATCAAGTCCTGGTTATGACTGTCAATCCGGGGTTCGGGCGCCAGCCGTTTATTCATACCACGCTTCCAAAGATACGGCGTGTGAGCGAGATGATCGAGCGGCTTAAACCAGAATGCGAATTGGAAGTGGATGGAGGAATCGATGAAACGACGGCGCCGCTGACAGTCGCCGCGGGAGCGAACGTGCTGGTCGCCGGATCCTCGATCTTTGGCGCGGATATAGGAGTGTGCGCCGCCATGCGACGGTTGCGTAATGCGATCAATTGCGGAGCGCGCTAACTCTGAGACGTGGGCAAGGATTTCTTTTTTTGAGAAGGAGGACTTATGCAACTTGGAATGATCGGGCTCGGCAGAATGGGCGCCAACATGGCGCGGCGCTTAATCAAGAATGGCCACACTTGCGTGGTGTTCGATCGGTCGCCGGAAGTTGTAAGAAAGCTTGGCAAAGAGAAGGCTGTGGGAGCCGACTCGCTGATGGATCTGGTCAAGAGGCTGGAGACGCCGCGTGCGATCTGGCTGATGGTACCCGCAGCCGCCGTGGACGAGACCATTGCTGATCTTCTGCCACTGCTCGACGCCGGAGACATTCTCATCGACGGCGGGAATTCTTATTACGTCGACGACATCCGGCGCGCGAAGGAACTGGCGCCGAGACATGTCCATTACGTCGACGTCGGGACGAGCGGCGGCGTATGGGGACTGGAGCGTGGCTACTGCATGATGATTGGTGGCGAGAAAGATGTGATTTACCACTTGGATCCAATCTTCGAGACGCTGGCGCCGGGAGTGGGCGGCATCCCGCGCACGCCTGGGCGCGAACTGCCTGAAGGGACCGCCGAACAGGGGTACCTGCACTGCGGTCCGAACGGCGCCGGCCATTTTGTGAAGATGGTACATAACGGAATCGAGTACGGAATCATGGCCGCCTACGCCGAAGGACTGGGGGTGCTGCGTTCCGCCAATATCGGCAAGCGGAAACAGGGCGTTGACTCCGAGACCACGCCGTTGCGCGATCCCGAGCATTACCAATATGACTTCGATCTATCCGACATCGCCGAGGTGTGGCGGCGCGGCAGCGTGATAGCGTCGTGGCTGCTGGACCTCACTGCGACGGCTCTACACGAAGATCCGGCCCTCTCGAATTTCGCAGGCCGTGTGTCCGACTCCGGCGAGGGCCGTTGGACGATCAAGGCCGCGATTGATGAGGCGGTCCCGGCGCCCGTTCTCACTTCGGCTTTATTTGAGCGATTCGAGTCACGAGGGGAAGCGGGTTTTGTGGACAAAGTCTTGTCCGCCATGCGGTATCAGTTTGGCGGACACCTGGAAAAGGCGGCCGAAAAGGCATAAGTCGCAAGGAGGCGATTGTGAGTAATTTGCGCTCGGACGCGCTGGTTTTCTTCGGGGCCACGGGCGATCTGGCCTACAAGAAGATTTTTCCGGCGCTCCAAAACATGGTGAAGCGTGGACATCTGAATGTTCCGGTCATTGGCGTGGCCAAATCCGGCTGGAGTCTGGAACAGTTTCGCGCGCGGGCTCATGACAGTATCGAGAAACACGGTGGGGTCGACCCTGCGGCTTTCGAAAAACTTTGTGGATTGCTGCGCTACGTTAAAGGTGATTACAAAGACCGGGCGACGTTCGAGGCGCTCCGAAAAGAGCTGGGCGGAGCCGCGCGCCCCGCGCACTATCTGGCGATCCCGCCGCTTCTATTCGGCGCCGTTGTGGAGCAGTTGGCGAAATCAGGCTGCGCCGAAGGGGCGCGCGTCATCGTCGAAAAGCCCTTCGGGTATGATCTCGAATCCGCCAGGGAACTGAACAGGATCCTGCTCAGCGCCGTTGACGAAGCGAATATCTTTCGCATCGACCATTACCTGGGGAAGCGGGCGGTCAACAACCTGTTGGTCTATCGCTTCGCGAACACGTTCGTCGAGTCGTTCTGGAATCGCAACTACATCGAGAGCGTGCAGATCACGATGGCGGAGGACTTCGGCGTCCAGGGCAGGGGAGCTTTCTACGATAACACCGGCGCTATCCGCGACGTCATTCAGAATCATCTTTTTCAGGTCCTCTCCAATCTGGCGATGGAGCCGCCGGCCAGATTCGACAGCGAATCCATACGCGATGAAAAGGTCAAAGTACTTAAGTCGATTGCGCCAATCGACGAGAAGCGACTGGTTCGCGGCCAGTTCTACGGTTATCGCGATGAAAAGGGCGTGGCGCAGGGCTCACAGACGGAGACCTTTGCCGCGTTGAAGCTCGAGATCAATTCCTGGCGTTGGAAAGGCGTCCCTTTCTATATCCGGGCGGGGAAATGTCTGCCAGTGACCTGCGCCGAAATTGTGGGCCGGTTCCGCAAGCCTCCCTCACTGATCCCTGACGACGCTCTGAAGGAGAACCACTTGCGATTCCGACTCAATCCCGACGTGACAATCGCGATGGGCATGATGGTCATGACTCCGGGTGAGGAGATGGCCGGCCAGACGGTTGAAATGGTGGCGAACCGGTTTCCGCGCCGCGGTGATATGGACGCTTACGAACGGGTCCTGGGAGCCGCAATGGAAGGAGACGCGACCCTGTTCGCGCGTGAAGACTACGTTGAAGAGGCGTGGCGGATCGTCGACCCGGCGCTGAAGAAGGGGACGCCGATTTACGGATATGAAAGTAATACATGGGGACCGGTCGAGGTTGAGCGAGTAACGCCGTTGGGAGGCTGGAGCAATCCGAAAATCGGCGCCGATGCCTTTACGGTCGCGAAACAGGCGGCGTGAGAAAGGAGTGATTGAACATACGCCTGCATTTTGATGAAAGGAATTTCTATGACTTCTGCTGCGTTCACAGACTCCATCAAATTCTCCGCTACTTCCCGGCCGCTCTCTAAGGAAGAATTGCGAAAAATGAAT
>DASUFM010000965.1:0-3751 GCA_036274535.1 Blastocatellia bacterium | reverse complement strand
TTGCTTGGAACCGCTTTGGTAGTCATCCTGGATCCCACAGACTTCGGGGACGAAAGACCCGGCGGGTTCTCTCTGATCATTGTCGAAAAATCGAAGATGACTACCAAAGCGGTCCCGAACGCCCGCACTCCAAAGGCTGTCGCCGTTACGATCTACGCCCATTATTCGCTAACTTAACCTCATTGGGCTAAAGCCGGTACTCTGAACACTCTCGTTATATGAGTAGGAAAGATGCCAAAAAACTCAGTTTCCAGAGTACTCAATGTTCTACACGCTCAAGGCTTTTCTCAGCGCCGCCACGACTTGATCCTGTTCGGTCTCGGTCAACTGCGGGTAAAGCGGCAGAAGCAGTGAACTGTCACTGGCTTTCTCCGTCACGGGCAGGGATTGCCGGCCGTAGGTTTCGATATAAGAACGCTCACGGTGGCTGGTCATGACCCCACGCTTCGCCGCCACTCCGTTGTCCAACAATGTTTGACAGACGCTGTCTCGCGTAACGGGGCAGTCATCGCTTAACGAGACGGCGTAGGATTGGAAGTTCGACTCGGCGTAGGACGGGATGTGAGGAGGTTTCAGCCACGGGATGTCCGACAGGAGGCGGCCGTAGCGCATCGCCAACTCCACTCTGGCCCTTACCAGTCCGTCCAGCCGCGCCATCTGTTCAATGCCGATGGCGGCCTGCAGATCGGTGAGCCGGTAATTGTATCCCAGGATGGGATACTCCTCGATTATTACCTTGCGCGCGTTATGTCTGGCCGTGTCCGAGACGCTCATCCCATGCTGGCGCAGTAACCGGAGCTGTTCGGCGTATTCCGGATTATTTGTGGTGACCATTCCGCCGTCGCCGGTGCAAATAACCTTGCGGGGATGGAAAGAGAAACAGACCATCTCGGTGTGCGCGCCGACCGGCTTATCCTTGTAACGCGATCCGAGCGCGCAGGCGGCGTCCTCGAGTATCTTTACCCCGTGTCTGCGGCCGATGTCTATGAATGCGTCAATGTCGGCCGGCAATCCGATCTGATGAACGATCATGATCGCCTTTGTGCGCGGTCCGATGCGGCGCTCGGCGTCGGCCGGGTCGAGGTTGTATGTGCGCGGATCGACTTCGGCGAATACGGGAGTCGCGCCGGTGTATCGCACCGCGTTCGCGGTGGCGATAAAGCTGAGCGAGGGCACGATCACCTCATCGCCAGGCCCGACCCCGAGGACGATCAGCGCCAGGTGCAGCGCGGTAGTGCAACTGCTGACGGCCACTGCGTGTTTCGCTCCGGTATATTCAGAGACGACGCGCTCGAATTCCGCCACGCGCGGCCCCTGGGTGAGCCAGCCGCTTTCAATGACCTCGCGGACGCGCTCAGCCTCTTCGGCGCCCATTACTGGTTTGGTGATCGGAATCATGGTCAGGCCCTCACTTCCGCCGCCGCGGCGGCGTAATCCGCGTACTGATGGTTTGAAATGACCTGCTTGCGCCATTCGACGAGCCTGCGCAGACCTTCTTCCAACCCTACCTGGGCAAGAAATCCCAATTGTTTTTCCGCCTTGCTGATGTCGGCCAGACGGCGGGGAACAGGGTTGACTTTATTTTCCGGCATGAACTCGGGCTGAACGTCGGCGTGGCCCGTGACTTTCAGCAGCGCTTGCAGCAATCCCAGGAGCGTCGTCTCGGCGCCGCCTGCGACGTTATAGACTTCGTCGACAATGTCGCTTTTGGCGGCGAGGACGTTGGCGCGCGCGACGTCTTCCACATAGACGAAGTCCATTGAACCCTGGCCATCGCCGAAAATCTTCGGTCGCTCGCCACGATCCAGGCATTCGAGCCAGCGAATGAGCACCTCGGTATATTTCCCGAACACGTCCATTCGAGGGCCATAGACGTTGAAGTATCGCAACGCGATGTAGGGCAGGCCGAACATATCGTTGAAGGCGCGATAAAGACCTTCATTCGCCATTTTAGCCGCGCCGTACCAGGTGCGGTTATTGTAAGGGTGGTGTTGTTCCGTGGTCGGAAACTGATCGGCGGCGCCGTAAACCGACGCCGTGCTGGACGCCACAAACCGCTTCACTCCCGCCTGCGCGCTCGCCTCCGTGACGTTGTATGTCCCGTCGATCATTACTTCCAGGCATTCACGCGGCTCCGCGGCGCATGCGGTAATTCGGATGGCGGCCAGGTGAAACACGACATCGACGCCGTCGAAATACGGTCGAATGTCGTCAAAGCGGCGGATGTCCTTGCGCGCCAGCTCTACATTGCCATGCCGCTGCGCCCACTCTATGTTGTGGAGTGTGCCGCGGGTAAGATTATCAAGTATGATGATTCGTCCGACCTGTTCGTCCCGGACCAGCAGATCGGCGATGTGTGATCCGATCAGACCACAGCCTCCGGTAATGAGTACGGTTTTATTCTGTAAATTCATATGATGACACCTGATTTCAAGAAGCCTGCTCGTCAGCCTGTTTATTGAGCGGAACGAGCTCGACGCTGACTCTTATCTTGACCGCGTGGGCGGCCGGAACCGAGGCCTGTAGTATCGCCCCGGAGGCGATGATGGCGCCGGCCCCGATCTCCAGTTTGGGTTGAATGAAAATACCCGTGCCCATCCTGACTCCGTCCTGGACGGTGACGAGCCCGGATGTCACGCAGTTCGGCCCTGTCGCGATGTGCGATCCCCAGACGTTGTGATGATCGATGCTGCTGTTGGCGCTGATGAAGTTGTTGTCGCCGAGCTGGGTGCACGTGCCGATATGAACGTGGCCGCAGATGACGTTCCCGCGGCCTATCGAAACGCCCCGATTGATTCTTACCGTCGGGTCTATGGCGTTGGCCATGGGAATTCCCAGCGCGACGCATTGATCAAAGAGTTTTTTCCGGATCTTTGGGGTGCGGCCGGTCGCGACGATTGCGGAATCAAACGCCTTTTGCTCCCACAGCGATTCTATCTGATCTGTTTTTCCCAGAACCGGGACTCCGAAAACATCGATCCCCGCCAGCTCAGGGTCGTCGTCCACGCAACCGATCACGCGAACATGCGGGTCATTTAAAAGTATGTCGATAACCTGCATGGCGCCGTAAGCGGCGGAGATGACGAGGATGCGGTTTACATTCGGGGGATATACTCCGGGGAGGGGAACCGCCGAAACTTTCTGGGGAGCCGTCTGGATGAGTTGGCGAACGTCGTCTTCCGTGATGACGCTTTTCTTTGAAATCCGCTTCAGGTCCACGCCGGATTGTTTCGCAAGCTCGATCGCCTTGCGGGTGGCCTTGATCTCCGCCAAGTCCGAGGTTTCATTCGCCGGCGCCGCCTGCGAAGCCGGGGTTTCCCGTAACTTCGCCGCTTCCTTCTCGTCGGACGCGATGAAACCGATGACCGCCTCGTTGAACGCCACCTTTGCGCCCTCGGAGATTTTTTGGACCAGGATCCCGGACGCCTCCGAATGCACCTCATAAACGGCCTTCTCCGTCTCGACCTCGCATAACACCTCACCCTTGCGCACGGTGGCGCCGTCCGAAACACGCCAGCCCAGGAAAACGCCCACTTCACTGTTGGCGTCGAATTTTTCGATAATGATTTCCTTCAAAGTCCGACCTCCACAATCATTTTTGCAACATTTCTACGATTACTGATTCTAAAGAGTGAGCGCTGGGGAGCGCATAATCTTCGAGCGGCTTACTGTTGGGAATGATGTAATCCAGCGCGGCCATGCGTTTCACCGGCCGGAGTAACGAGCCCCAGAGACGATCGTTTACCTGGCT
>DASUFM010000964.1:0-5480 GCA_036274535.1 Blastocatellia bacterium | reverse complement strand
AGCGCAAGAACGAAGTGGACCCGATGCGCCTGCGCCCGCATCCGTGGGAGTTCGCGCTCTACTTCAACATCTAAACTCTCTTTGGACGGATCTTAAAAGCGATACGCGGAAGAGAGCCAATGATTCTCCTCCGCGTATTTTTTTCGCTTGACGCTATTTCAACGAAGCGATGATCCGCGCCGGAGTCCGGCCGCCCAGCGGCCTGCGTTTCAAGTCTCTGTCGAAAGTGACCAGCGTCTCGTTCTCCACGACCACAAGCGTAGCAGTTCGATATAGAGAGGTCACAAATTTTCAGGAGAAACGGCTCGGCGCCGTGGCGTTGAATATCTGCTCAAAGATACCGTTAACCCGGCCGGTGTGTAGCTGGTAATCGCGCAGGAACTGTTCGGCGGGGGCGACGGATTCGATATCGGAATAGCCCAATCGGCTGGCGCATGCGGCGAGTTCCTTCCCATCGATCGGCAGCAGGTGTGTTTGCGCGTCGTCGACCATCTGCAGCTTGTTCTCGATGTCGCGCAGGAAAACGTAAGCCTGGGAGAGCGTCCCAAATTCTTCGGCCGAGATGAGCGATTGATCGCAAAGCAAGACCAGCGCCTTCATCGTGTTGCGCTCGCGTATTTGCGGCGTTCGCGCGCCGTAACAGACTTGCAGCGCCTGAACGATCAATTCGATTTCGCGTATGCCGCCGGCGCCCAGTTTGACGTTGCGGCCTCGCTGCCGCCGGCCCTCCTGTTTCAGATCTATTTTGCGTTTAATGCCTCGCACTTCTTCCAGAGATTTGAGATCGAAGGGCCGGTCGTAGATGAAATGGCTCGCCATTTCGAGAAATCCGCGGCCCAGCGCGAGGTCGCCCGCGACGGGCCGGGCTTTCAGCAGCGCCAATCGCTCCCAGGTCTCGCCGCGCGACTGATAGTAACGCTCGAATCCGTCCAGCGAGTATGCGATATTGCCCGCCTTGCCTTCCGGCCGAAGCCGCAGGTCGACGCGGTAGACGTAACCTTCGCCTGTGAATTCGCTCAAAGCCGCGGTTATTTTCTGGCAAAGGCGGCGAAAATATTCCGAAGCGGAAATCGTCGCGCCGCCTTCCAGGGCTTTTTCCTTATCGACTTCGTAGAGATAGGTCAAATCGACGTCCGAGCTGAAGTTAAGCTCGGCGCCGCCCAGCTTGCCCATCGCCAGTATAGTGAAGCCGCCGAAAGCCTTTCTCGGAACGCCGTATTCGCGGCTCAACTCGGAAGAGCAAATCCGGTGAGCCGCCGAGATCAACGTTTCGGCCAGGTTCGACAGATCAGTGAGAGTTTCTTCGACCGGACAGAGCCGCAAAAGATCCCGCACTCCGATCCGCAATGTCTCTCTTCGCTTGAGGACTCTCAGGTAATCGAGCCGCTTCCGCTCGTCGGCGACCGTCTTCAGGGCGCGCGCCAATTCGCGCTCGATCTCGCGTTTTTTCCGTGCGCGGTGGAGAATATGCGGATCCGTCATCCAATAAAGGTAATGCGGGTCGCGGATCAGAATCTCAGCCAGGTAGGGGCTGCCGCCGAAGGTGATGGCCAGAATCTCCGTCGTGCGCGGAGAATCTTTGAGATAGGAAAAGAGGTGAGTTTTGTTGACCGTGGCGCGGGCGAATCTTTCGAAATAGTTGAGCGCCTGATCAGGGTCGGCCGACCGCGATATATTGTCCAGTAATTCTTCGAGAATATCGGCCAGCGATAGTCGCGCCGGGGCGTCGTCCGCCAGCGTCTGCAGATTGGCGTCCGCCCTGGCCGGCTCTTTGAACCCGTAAGGACTGAGCAGCGAAACGACCTGCTCCGGATCGAGGCGCGGGGCGAGCAGCAGGTCTTTAACGTTCGGCGTCGTCATGGCTAAATGATAAAATAAATAGCCACAGAGGCACAGAGCCACAGAGATCAAGAGGGTAGAGAGATCTTTCTCGTCATGTCTCTGTGTCTCTGTGTCTCTGTGGCTAACATATATATTATTATGAGGAATGTGGCGTGATCAGCGTAGAGTCAAAGCAGGCGATAGAATCTCTCTGTCCGGAAGTCGGCAAGGAAGTCATCCAGGCTTTCTTCGACAGGATGGACGAGGATTATTTTGCGACTTTCTCCGCCGAAGAAATCTCGACACACATCAAAATGTCCTGCGCGCTCGACGCGGAGCGCCCCGCGCAATGCCTGATCACGCCGCGCGGCTCCCGCGAGTCTCGCGAGCCCGGCGGGCAAGGACAATTGGAGGAATTCGACATTGTCATCGTCGGATTCGACTACCTTTCGGAGTTCTCTATCTTTTGCGGCCTGTTGTCAGCTTTCGGATTGGACATCCGCGCCGGGAACGTTTATTCGTTCGCGCGGCGGGATTCGGGGGAAACATTCTCTCACTTGAGGCGTCGCGCAATGCGTGGCAAAGCCTTGCAATCATCCACGCGCAAGATAGTGGACGTCTTCAACACGCGCCTCAGGCCGGGAGAGAGCTTCGACGAGGCGAAGCAACGCGAGTTCGAGCAGGAATTGCAAAGACTCGTCCGGATGTTGGCCTCCGGTTCGCCGGAGCGGGCCAGGGAGCGTTTGGATCGCTTCCTGACGGAACGTATAGAGAAAATGAATGAGCCGTTAACGGGATTGCTCTCGGACGTGGAGGTTCGCTTCGATAACGGGCTCTCTTCGGATTGGACGGTAATGGACGCGCATTCCGAGGACGCTTTCGCTTTCCTCTACGCCTTCTCGAATGCGCTCAGCATTCGCGGCGTATACATCCACAAGGTCGAAATCCGCAGCGTCGGGCAGGAAGCGCGGGATCGATTTTTTATCGCGGACCGGCGCATGCGGAAGATCGAGGACGGGCGGGAGCAGGAGAGGTTGAGGACGACCGTCGCCCTGATCAAACGTTTCACTCGCTTTCTGCCTGAAGCTCCGGATCCGGCCAAAGCGATGCGCCACTTCGATCAATTCCTGGACAAGGTCGCGGAAGAGCGCATTCCCGATCTTATGGTCTCGTTCTTCGCGGGCAGGGAAGGAATGAATCTTCTCGCTCATCTGCTGGGTTCCAGCGATTTCCTGTGGGACGACTTTCTGAGTGTGCGTTTCAAAGACCTCCTGCCGACTTTAGAGGATTTCACTAAAACCGAATTGAGGCCTGGCAAAACATCATTGCGACAACAACTCGCCGGCCGTTTGTCGGGAACTCAGAGGTTCGAGGAGAAGAAGGAGATCTTCAACCGGTTCAAGGACGGCCAGGTTTTTCTGATAGACGTCAAACATCTGATCGATCCGCAGGTCACGCTGATGGATTTTTCGCAGGCGCTGACCGATCTCGCCGAGGTCGCTCTCGATGAAGCCGCCGCAATCTGTTATGAGCGCCTGGTCGAGACTCACGGAGAGCCGGCGCGCGCCGACGGTTCCACGGCGCCGTTCACGATATGTGGCCTGGGCAAATTCGGCGGGCGCGAGATGGGTTACGCCTCCGATCTCGAAGTGTTGTTCGTTCACGACGGGCCGGGGCGGACCATCGGCTCGAAGCCTGTGGACAACGGCCTGTTCTTCGAGCGCCTGGCGCAACAGGTGGTCGAATTCATCGAAGCCCGCGAGAAAGGCGTATTCCACATAGATCTCAGGCTGAGACCTCATGGCAAGGCCGGCGCGCTGGCCACTCCCTTCGAGCGGCTGGCGAATTATTACAGCAGGAATGGAGATGCGGCGCCGTTCGAACGTCAGGCGCTCATCAAATTGAGGTGGGTGGCCGGAGACGAGACTCTGGGCCGTCGCGTGGAGGAATGCCGCGACGGTTTCACTTACAGCGGCGAGCCCTGGGACCGGGAAAACGCGATGCGTCTGCGCCGACGCCAGGCGGAGGAACTGGTCAAGCCCGGGCGGATCAACGTCAAATACAGCCGCGGCGGGATTATAGATATCGAGTATGCCGCGCAATATCTGCAACTTATTTATGGCAAGGATCATCCCGAACTCAGGGTTACCGGCACGCTCGAAGCGCTCGGTCGCCTGCGCGGGTTGAGCCTCATCTCGGAAGACAAAGGCGAAATGTTGCGCGCGGCCTACCTCTTTTTACGCACCCTGATTGACGCGCTCAGGATAGTGCGCGGCGACGCCAGCGACCTGGACCTTCCGGAAGAAGGCTCCGATGAGTTCAAATCGCTGGCCCGCCGCCTGGGCTATCGTGAGCGCGATTGGAAGGCCGGCGCCGCGGCTTTGGCCACGGACATTCAGAGGTGGATGAAGGCGGTCAATTCATATTACGTTGAGCGTTTCCAGGATATTTGCAACTAATGTTAGTAACAGGTCGTTTTAGTTTCTGTTCAGAGTATAAAGAGCCGATAAATACAGGAATACAGGCGCGCATATGAGATTTCTGGAAGGCGTAAAGATAGCGCTCGCGTCGCTGCGGGCTCATAAATTAAGGTCGTTTCTGACGCTGCTCGGCGTGATCTTCGGCGTTATGACGGTTGTCGCCGTGGCCGCGGTGATCGAGGGATTTTTCCGCCACATTGACCGCACAGTGACCGCAGACCTGGGGGCGAACACGGTGATCCTGAACAAATATGGATTGATCACCAGCTTTGAGGAGTTTATCAACGCCAACCGCCGCAATAAGGACATCACGCTGGCCGACGCCGATTATCTGCGCGAGCGGATGACCCTGGCTCAAAGCATAGGCGTGCAGGGAGGGAGCGCCGGAGAGCTGAGATCGCTGCACGGAAAGATGACCAACGTCAGTGTCAGAGGCGTCACGCCGAACATGGCCGAGCTTGAATCCACTCCGGTTGAGTTCGGCCGCTACATCAGCGACGTCGACAACGAACACCGCCGCAACGTGGCGTTGATCGGCTCGGAGGTCGCCGACAAACTGTTCAGCTCGCGGGAAGTCGTCGGACGCGAGTTGAAAATCAATGGAATGCCGTTCGAAATCGCGGGCGTCGCGAAAGAGCGGGGATCGTTCTTCGGCAATTCGCGCGACGCTTTCGTCATCATCCCGCTCTCGACACACCAAAAAATATTCGGCTCGCGCCAGAGTCTGGCTATATCCGTCAGAGCGTACGACGGCGCCAGACTCGAAGACGTGCAGGATCAGATAAGGATGCTGATGCGCGCGCGCCACAGGCTCGCTTACAATGACAAGGACACTTTCGGCCTCATCACTTCGGAGGCGATCAACAATTTCGTCCAGGCGATCTTCGGGATGATCGCCGCGGTTGCGCTGGGAATCGTCTCGATCTCGCTGGTGGTCGGCGGCATCGTCATCAAGAATATCATGCTCGTGACCGTGACCGAGCGGACGCGCGAGATTGGAATTCGCAAAAGCCTCGGCGCGCGACGCAAGGATATTCTGGCGCAGTTCCTGGCCGAATCCACGACGCTGTCGCTGGTCGGAGGATTGATCGGCCTGGGCGTCGCGTACGGCATCTCGATCCTCCTGGTCAAATTCACTCCGGTCCCGGCCGAGTTGCCGATATGGGCGGCCGTCCTGGC
>DASUFM010000963.1:0-7330 GCA_036274535.1 Blastocatellia bacterium | reverse complement strand
GGTCGTGCGCGAGCGCGCTGAAAAGTCCCGTCTTACCCACAAACACCCGGAAACTGCTCTCCGACGGGACTATCGTGTAAGTCCGCGTCCGGGATTGTCCGAATGCCAGGGCGGTCAATAACAGCAATGGAATTACGCGTCGTGTCTTCATCAATGCCTCCTTACGGCTAAGGCGACTTCGCCACGATTTCAAATTTTATCTTTATGACATCGCCGATCTTGATCAACCCGAGTTTGCCCGAATAAGGCGTTATCCCGAAATCGGTCTGCTTCAATTCGGCCTCGCCGGTCGCGCGGAGTTGATCTTTCGAGATCGTTACAGTGACCGGGAAGGAGACCTGCTTCGTCGCGTCGCGCAATGTGAGATCGCCGTTGAGCGTGAATTTTCTCGTCCCGCCGGATTTGCTCGCGTCGCTGACCGAAACGGAGACGAATTTGATCGTGGGGAATTTGCCGGATTCGAGGACCTCGTTGTTCAGGACATTGTGAAACTCCTTGCGCTCGAAGTCAGTCATTCCCTCGTCGGCGTTGGTGAGCGATTTCGCCTCGGCCTCGACTTCGACGGCGAGCCGAGTTTCGTCTCTCTCAGGAATCTCGATCCTGCCGCTGAAGTTTTCGACTTCGACGCGATGATTCGGGTATCGCCTGGAGATGAATCCCTCCTGCGTGAGCGTCGCAATCACCTGGCTCTGCGAAAGGTCGATTGTGTAAACGCGAGTTTTATCTTCCCGATTCGCGCGCTGCGCTGAGAGGTCCTGACCTTGCGCGAGCGACAGGATGATGAAACAGGCGACGGGCGCGGCGCGACGCGTAATTGCCAGGATCGTTTTTTTCATGGCTGCGCCTCCTTGTAAACGCGCGCTACTCCAGGTAGCCCGCGCCTTCAACCGGTTCGACAATCACCGCCGTTCCGTAAGCCAGCACTTCGGTCACGCCGCTCATCACCTCGTTGGCGTCGTATCAGGCGCCGATGATGGCGTTCGCCCCGATTTCGGAAGCGTGCTGGATCATGATTTCAAAAGCCTCGCCGCGCGCCTTCTCGCAAAGCTGCGTGAAGAGAGTGATGTTGCCGCCGACCAATGTTTGCAGGCTTCCCCCGATCGTGCCGAAGACCGAGCGCGAACGGACAGTGATGCCGCGCACGACGCCCAGGTTGCGCGCGATGCGGTAGCCCGGCAATTCGAACGCGGTCGTGACCATGTGATGCGCGACTGAATAACGCGGCGGAGCGATGGGATATGGCGCTGATCTGTCCATGTGGTTAAAACAGGTCGCCCTGTTTTTCGTTACCTCTCTTTGTCTCTTCTTCGTATTCCGGCGGCGTCCACCAATATTTCTCAATCCGGCAGCGGCCTTTTTCATCGAAGACGACGCCTTCGGCTTCGAGCAGCCGCTGTTGCAGGTCAGGCGGCGTGGTCATGCCGGCGGTCGAACACCCGCCCTGGGCGTTGATTACGCGGTGCCAGGGAATGCCGCGGCCGTCGTCGGGCGTCGCGTGCATTACGTTGCCTATCGCCCGCGCGTCATACCCCGCGCCGAGAACTCGCGCGACCTGCCCATAACTCATGACCTGCCCGGCGGGAATTCGCAGGACCAGTTCGTAAACGCGCTCGCGGAAACTCGGCTCGTCATGAGGCCGGCCTTTGACGGAGTTGGCGATCGGTTTTCGATCTCGTCGTTCCGCCATCAATTCAACTCCCGCAGGACGACGCGAGCCGGGCCGCCGTCGCCGTCCTTGATTTTCATCGGCAGGCAGATCAGTTCGTAATCGCCGGGCGCGATCGCGCTCAGGTCCAGTCCCTCGACGATGTAAACGTCATTGCCGAGCAGCGTCCAGTGCGTGGTCGGTTCATCGAAGCCGAACTTCTCTATGGAAAGATAATCAATGCCGACCAGTTTCACGCCGCGCGCGACCAGCGCTTCCGCGGCGTCGGTTTCGAGGTAAACGAAATCTTTTTGAAACTCTTTCGTCTCGCCCCAGAAGCGCGAGTTGCGCGTCTTGAAAAGCACCCGCGACGCGCCGCCCAGGTCGAACGTCGAAAGCAGCGCGGCGTCAATCGAGGCGGCGTCGCCGGCGTCGACGACGCGCGCCGGGCCGATGAAAACATCAAGCGGCGCCCGGTCGAGCGCGACTCCGTCTTTCATAAAATGATAAGGCGGATCGACGTGAGTGCCGACATGCGTGCTAATGCTGAGCCGGGAGACGCGCGCGATGTCCCCCTTTTCGAGCGATTGTGTTCGTTCGATCTGAATCGGTGGATCGCCGGGATAGACAGGTAGGTCGTTAGAGATGGCAACTGTGACGTCGTAAATTTTCATCGCTCGCCTGCCGATTATTGTATTGACACACACTGTTATAAGGACGGCGCGAGTATAGAAATCGGCGGCAGGCTTGTCAATTTTGGTGTAAGCTAGGCTCAAATCGAACTGAAGAGAGGAAAAGTATGGAAAAAGAGTTGGAGGCCGCCAGGGAGTTGGCGCGAGACGCGGGACATATCCTGCTCGACTTTTACGCGAAAGGCGCCGAGGTGCGGTGGAAAGGGCATGACGATCCGGTGACCGCGGCGGACCAAGCCGCGAATGATATGCTGGCGCGTGAATTGAGCCGCCGATTTCCAAACGACGCGGTGCTCACCGAAGAGCTTCCCGACAACCTGTCGCGATTAAAAAAAGACCGCGTCTGGGCGGTCGATCCGATGGACGGCACTAAACAGTTTATCGAACGCGTAGGCGAATTCGCCGTGATGATAGGCCTGGCGATCGACGGCGAAGCTAAGCTCGGGGTGGTTTACAACCCGTCCACCGATAAGATGTATTACGCCTCGCCCGGCGCCGGCGCCTTCGTCGAGGAAAAGTGGTCGACAAAGCGATTGCGCGTCGGGCCCGTCAGCGATCCTTCGCTGATGGTCATGGCGATGAGCCGTTCGCACCCGAGCCGGAAAGTTAAAACCATCGGCGAAAAACTGGGAGTGTCAAAATACATTCAACACGGCAGTGTGGGATTGAAATTCGGCCTGATCGCCGAAGGCCGCGCGCATTTGTATATCAACACTACTTCGGCCACAAGCCTTTGGGACACCTGCGCGCCCGAAGCCATCCTGCGTGAGGCGGGAGGCGTCGTCACCGATTGTAACGGCGAAGCCCTCGTATACGACAGGCCAGAGGTTCGCAATCTGCGCGGCGTCATGGCGTCGAACGGGACGATCCACGATCTAGCGCTGGAAGTGACGGCGGAGGTATTGGCCGAATACCAATGAAGGCCGCGCCAAAAACGACGGAATCTTCGGATCGCGGTAGTTCGTGATACTGCTGGCAAACTCAATCAATGGCATGTAGGTTGTAGGGATTTAGGTTTTGGGTTTTAGGAGATGCGAGTTTGCCGCTAGTATCCCAAGCGGCGGCGCTCCAAAGGCTGCCGCCATTTCAACAGATAATATCGCTAATATGGCCGAAAACGTCTTACGTCATCTGCCTTCGATTGACCATTTGCTGCGGCGCGACGGTGTGCGGGATCTGATCTCGACGGCCGGTCGCGGCGCGGTGCGCGACCGATTGCGCGAAGTCCTGGCTGAAATGAGACGGGAGATTGTCAGCGCCAACGGCGCCGCGAAGGCGCCGGACGATTCCGAAGATATCGCCGGCGAAATCGAGAGGCGTTTGAACGCGAGATTCGATCTGCGGCGGCGATCGCTAACGCAACGCGTGATCAATGCGACCGGCGTCGCGCTGCACACCAACCTCGGCCGCGCGCCATTGAGCCTTCGCGCGATCGAAGCCGTCAAAGAATCCGCGGGTTATTGCAATCTGGAATACGACCTGGAGTCGGGGAGGCGCGGAAAGCGCGGATCAGGGCTGGAGGCGACGCTGCGCGAACTGACCGGCTGTCAGGCCGCCGTCGTCGTCAACAATTGCGCCGCGGCCGTGTTGATCACGCTCAACACTCTGGCCGAAGGCGGCGAGGTTCTGGTCTCACGCGGCGAATTGATCGAAATCGGCGGCTCGTTCCGCATCCCCGACGTGATAGCGAAATCTGGCGCGCGCATCCGCGAGGTCGGGACGACCAACCGCACCCGTCTGAGCGATTACGAAAAAGCCGTCAATGAAAACACTCGCGTCATCCTGCGGGCGCACCCGTCGAATTACCGCATCATCGGTTTCACCGAGAAACCGTCGCTCGAAGACCTCGCCAACCTTGCGCGCGAACGCAAGCTGCCGCTGTTCGAAGACCTGGGGAGCGGCTGTCTGACGGATCTTAATCCTATCGGGGTTCACGATGAGCCGGCAGTCACCCATTCGATAAGGTCCGGGTGCTCAGTCGTCAGTTTCAGCGGCGATAAGCTGCTTGGAGGCCCCCAGGCCGGAATCATTCTGGGCGAATCGGAGGCGATCAAACTCATCAAATCCAACCCATTGATGCGGGCGCTGCGCGTCGACAAGTTGACCTACGCCGCGCTCGAAGCGACCGTCGATTCTTACCTGCGCGGGCGCGCGATCGAAGAGATACCGGTTCTCGCCGCGCTTCATGCGGGCAAAGAAACCATCACGCGCCGCGCCCGCGCATTCGTCCGCCGCGGCCGATCGATCGGCGCTCTGAGATTGAACTTAATGGACGGGTATTCGGTCGTGGGAGGCGGTTCGGCGCCCGAGACACAGCTGCCGACGACTTTGATCGGCGTTGCGAGCGATCTGATAGGCGCCGCCGAAATCGAAAAGAGGCTGCGCGGCGCGCGTCCGCCGGTCATCGTCCGCATCGTTGAAGATCGAGCCGTTCTGGATTTGCGAACCGTCGCGCCGGGCGAAGAAAAGGATTTGATGGAAGCGCTTCGTGGCCTGTCCGATAAAAATTCCGAGACATAATCCTCTTTCATATTTCATATGCCATATGAAATATTGTCCTTATTGCTGCTCTGACAGTTTCTGCCGTCGCCGCTCAACAAAATCGGCGAGCTCCCGAATGTCGCAAAGTCCCGGCTGCGCGCCCTTCACGGCCATGGTTTCGACGATGTTAAACAGCGTGGAATTGTAAGGAGTCGGGAGGCGGTATTTTTCCCCGAGCAGAATGATCTCGCCGTTGAAATAACCTGTCTCGGTTTCGCCGCGCTTCAGCTTCAGGTCCATCCACGTCGAAGGATAAGTGCGGAATTCCGCCGGCGAATCGGCTTCCGCGCGAATCTTTTCGGGGTCTTCGACCACGCTGCGCAATTCGGCCAGGTGTCTCTTGAGATCGATGGGGTTATTCGAGTCATCCAGCGAAATGCCAGCCGCGTCTAGCGCGCGCAGCCCTTCTTCCTGAACGTCGGCCATGAAATTACTGATCGCGGGCGTGACCAGGCCGAGTTGCAGGTGTTTATCAATAATGGCGAACGTGGCGTTGTTCAGGTTCAGAATCAACTTGCTCCACTTGACGGCCATGATCGATTCATGGGTCGTCGCCCTGAAGCCCGCCTTTTCAAAACACCCGGCGATTTGAAGGCCCGTCTCGTCGCAACCCAGCGGATAATTGCTGATTGCAAGCGTTTCGCCGCGAGTGTGCGCGACTTTGCCCGGCTCCAGAATGGTCGCGCTGATTCCCAACATTCCGCCGTAAACGCGGAGGAATCGCCCCGCGGCGATTTCTTCGTTGCGCACGCCGTTCTGCATGCAAACGACCGGAGTCTCCTCAGGGAATGTGTCGCGCAGCGCGTGTACCGAGGCGGCGGTCTGCGAGGATTTGACCGTGAGGATGATTACGTCGCCGTTTTTCGCAGTGATGTCGCGAGGATGTGTCACCGCGCGGAGGCTTTTGACCACATGGTCGCCCTCGCGCGATTGGATGAGAAGCCCGTCGCGATTGATCGCAGCGGCGTGAGCGTCCCTGGCGATCAGAATCACTTCCGCGCCGCTTTCGGCCAGACGCCCACCTATGAGGCTGCCTATAGATCCCGCTCCGTGAATGATGAATCGCATCAAATATCTACTGCTCGTTGTTCGTGTTTTAGCGTTTGCTGATTGAAGGGCGGTAAAGCAGAACGGGCATCGTTGCGATGCCCGGCGCCGCTCATCTCTACGATACTCCCGGCAGGACTCGAACCTGCGACCCTCTGCTTAGCTTACCACTCCGGGTTTCCCCGGCCCCGAAACAATTTCGTCTCGAGTTGTAGTCTGGACTATATCTTGGACATTTCAGCCCGGACGCGTGTAGTCTCTACGGAACCCTTATGTAATGCTTTCATAAGGTTTCCTCGGTGTTGTCATGGAGATTTTGCAATCTCTTTAGAGTTTCACCGATATAGCGCCCTCCACCATACGAATTACCATTCTCCGTATGGGCTCCTAATTGAAGGCAGATGCTCTATCCTCTGAGCTACGGGAGCAAGGCGATAACTGTACGCGATTGAGCAGGCTAAGGCAAGCCATCCATTTGTCGCAGACGCCATCAGCAACCAATGTATTTAGATCTCTACAAGCGCCAATTCCAATCATAACTCCAAACTTATACGTAGCGCGTCCTCAATCTTTTGCATTGTCTGCGTTTTGATCACCCCAAGACGCTTCACCAACCGCCCCTTATCAATAGAACGAATCTGATTCAGCAGCGCCACACTATCTATTGTGAGCCCACCTTCCGGCGCTTTCAGAAAGACCTCAGTCGGATAAAGTTTCTCGCCAAATTGTGAAGTGATCGCAACATCGGAGCCGGGCGCAATGCCGTTTATTTACTTTTCAAGATTCAATCGCTTGTCATCGTAAAAACTCACTTGTCCTTCGGCCAACCATTTGGCGGCGAAAACTATCTGACCGGTGTGATAACTGAAATGTTCGACGACGTGGAAGATCGCGTCGAAGATCGTCGCCTCGTAGTCTTGCGGCTTGCATATTCGCTGTAACGGCTCATCCGAATTGGTGGTGGCGCATTCGTCTTCGATTTTTGTCAGGACCGCATCCGCCTCGTCGAGCGTGGCCCTCACCAGTTCGACCAGCTCGCCCTTGGCGGCCGAGCCGCGGGCGGCGAATTCACTCGCGCGGTCGCGAATGTCCTGAGCGCCGCCGACGCCAGAGATGATCCACTGGCGCACGTTCCCTGACATGTGGAGGAGCAGATTGCCGACGCTGTTGCTGGACTCGTTCGGGCGGCGCCAGACCTGTTCATCGTCCAGCGCATCGATCGCCGCCGCGATTTTCACGAAGTAATCTTCGAGCAAACGGAAGCGCGCATGGCGCAAAAACATCAAAACCGGCGGCAGCGGCGATTCAGGCGGTTCGAGCAGAAAGGATTTTCGTTGGTCCGTCATAATTTTGTCCTTATATCATGGCGCGAACGGATTTCGGGATTGCGTCGTAACATGTAGAG
>DASUFM010000962.1:0-8126 GCA_036274535.1 Blastocatellia bacterium | reverse complement strand
CCGCATTCGGCGCGGTCAGCGCGTCCAGCAGCTGCGCTTCGGTTTCGATGATTGGCATCTTTCGTTATTCAGGTTAATCCTAAATCAGACCATACAAGATTGGTACGCCAGGTCAGTACCGCGACCGGTAGGGAGCGTTATCCAGGCCCCTGCGACGCTCCCTACCGGTCGCGGTACTGACCCAATCTTCCCTGGTCTGATTTAGACTCTGGTCACAGGGTGTTTAGAGCGCCGGCTTGCCGCCGGCGCTCTAAACACCCTTGCTTAATGGGAAGAAAATACTGATTCAGCCGAACTCCGGCCCCAGAATGCCGAATTGTTTTGCCGGCAGGCCGGGGTACGGGTTATCGCGATAATACATACGGGTGAACGGCCGCTGCTCGCGGAAGCCTGCGGATTCGAGCCACGAGCGCCAGCCTTCGATGGCATGCGAGGCGTCTATGATGAAGGGCCTGCTCGCATGACGGCCCAGACAAGCCGAAACCAGTCGCCGCGCCGACTGTTGATCGTGAGCGACGATTGGCCCCAGGTGTTCAAAATTGAAGCCGCGCCGCCCGAACGTATAACCGGCGATCCGTCCGCGCTCTTCGATGACCCATGCGTATTCCGGCGCGCCTTCGAACATCCATTCCAGCGTCAGCCGGCGGTCGGCGCCGAAGACTTCACGATCAAAAATCGCGACGGCCGGCAAATCATCTTTCATCATCTGCCGCGCGGGATTGCGCAACGGCTCCAGGCCTGCGCTCAAAGGCGCCGCCTCCATACGGCTCAGGCGATATTCGTCAACGAAGCCCAGCTTCCTATAAACCGCGTGTCCTGAGGGAGTGGCGTCGAGGCGGATCGAGGCCCTGTCCTTCAACACGTCCAGCGCCTCAGCAATCAGACGCGCGCCTATGCCCTGACCTCGCTCCGCCGGATCGACCAGTACCATCCCGATCCAGGCGAAACGATCTTCGTAACTGGTCGTCGCCACCGTGCCGACGACTTGATCATGCCTGACGGCGACACGACAACTTCCCGGTCTGAGTCGAAGAAACAGCCCCCAATCGCGCCCGGTTTGATTCCAGCGCGCGGCGCGGCACAGTTCCAATCCCGCCTTGATGTCGTCAGTCGTCATGTCGCGGAATGAAACCCGCGCGACTTTGTTGCGCTCCGGCGATTCGATCATGATGGTAAAAATCTTCCTTGCGAAGGTTCAGGGCACGACGCCGGGAAATAAATATGCCTGCGCCATAACCAGAATGCCGACCAGGGCGGCCAACGCCACGCTGTGGAAGAAAACATAGCGCAGGATGTGGCCTTCGCCGCCTTCCTGTCCCGTCGCTACGCCGGCGACGACAATGGATTGCGCATCGATCATCTTGCCCATGACGCCGCCGGAACTGTTCGACGCCGCGGCCAGCAGCGGCGAGACGCCGAGTTGTTGCGCAGTGACCTGCTGCAAATTGCCGAACAACACGTTGGAAGACGTGTCGCTTCCCGTGAGCGCGACGCCAAGCCAGCCCAGAATCGGGGAGAAGAACGGAAACAACAAGCCGGTGCTTGCAAACGCCAGTCCCATCGTCGCATCAAGCCCTGCGAAGCGCGTAGTGAATCCCAGCGCCAGCATCGCCGCAATTGTCAGCAGCGACCAGCGCACACGCCAGAACGTGCGCCCGAAGATGCGCAGGAGCCGCGCCGGACTCAACCCCAGCAGCAGGCCGGAAACGACCCCGGACAGCAGCAACCCTGTGCCGGTCGCGGAGAGCCAGTTCAACGTAAAAATCGCATCCTCGGCCTTCGGCTGCGTAACGACGGGCGGAGCGCGAAAGACCATTTTGTCCAGGCCAGGCACGGAGATTTCGATGATGGAGACACTATTGAGAAAAGTTTTGACCTGCGGCAGCCCCCACAGAAAAACCAGCGACGAGAGGATAATCCAGGGCATCCATGCGATGAAGGCTTCGCGGCGCGAATATTTGCGCTCCGGCTCGACAGATTGTGGCTGGGTTTCCTGCGCGCCATCATCATTATCATCATGGGCGAAGCGCCAGGTGGAGCGTGGCTGCCAGAATTTCAGCAGTATCACCATGGAAAGGATAGAAGCGACCGCCCCGGCGATGTCCACCACCCAGGGGCCGTGATAGTTGCTGACCAGAAACTGCACTACGGCGAAGCTCAGGCCCGAAGCCAGGCACGCGGGCCATACTTCGCGCATCCCCTTGAAACCGGCCATCGCCCATATCAACCAGAATGGCACAATTACTGAGAAAAACGGCAGTTGCCGGCCGACCATCGCGCTCAAGGCTTCCAGCGGCAGTCCGGTTACTTTGGCCAGCGCGATGATCGGAGTGCCCAACGCGCCGAACGCCACAGGCGCGGTGTTGCCGATGAGCGCTATGCCCGCAGCCTCCAGCGGCTTGAATCCCAGTCCGATCAGCATCGCCGCCGAAATCGCGACCGGCGTGCCGAAACCGGCGGCGCCTTCGATGAAAGCGCCGAAGCTGTAGGCGATCAGCAACGCCTGGATGCGCCGGTCGGAAGCCAGCCCGGCGATCGTCTCTTTTACGATTTCGAACTTGCCGGTCTCGACAGTGATGTCATAGACGAAGATCGCGCAGAGTACAATCCAGCCAATGGGAAACAGCCCGAACGCCGCGCCGTTGGCCGCCGATGCGATCGCGAGCGGCGCCGGCATCCCATAAATCAACATGGCTACGGCGAGCGACGTGACCAGCCCGGCGAGCGCCGCAATGTGCGCCCTGACGTGAAAAAAAGCCAGCAGTCCGAGCAATACGACAACCGGCAATGAAGCCACCAGCGCCGAGAGCAACAGACTGCCGAGAGGATTATAGATTTGAGTCCAGTTCATCAGAGTGTTGGTACAGTATATTTATGGCGATTTGCAAATGCGCGCACGGTCCCAAGCGATACCGCACTCCAAAGGCTCCGCCGATTTATGCTCGCGGCGCTGATCCAACCATAGCTAACGTTGTGAGCCCAGGCGACGGCGTTCCGCAGGACTTTGCAGTGGTCGGCTGACAGCGCTTCCCACAACGTGCGGTCGATGTCGAAGGGAAAATAGACCACGCGCCCGCGCCCGGCCTGACGCGCGAAAACGCCCGGCGTATCGGTGCGCGGAACACGGGGCCAGACCTGCTCCAGCGGACTGTTGAATGAATTCTCGTCTTGCGCTCATTATTCATTTTGCTTCGGCGGTCTGCGCCGGTTTCTTCTCAATAGTTTTGATGTCATTGTGATGCAGTATGGTGTTGAACAGCATCCCGAACTCGCCGTGGTTCTGCCAGCGGTAACATGGATTGGTCGCAAAAAGGATCACGCGGCCTTTACCTGTTGGAACGTCAACAATAGCGGGGCGATTGCGGGTTTCGGCGACGCCGCGCATCAATCCGCTCAGAACCGATTTGTCTGAGCCGGTGAATCGCATCAGGACCTGTTGTTCGCGGTCACGTTGGGGGACGGTGAGCAGCGGACCGTTGGCGTAACGAACCGGGATGTTTTTTTGCGCATAGCCGTAAAAGATCGGATGCGAGGGCTGCAGAATTTCAGCCTCGACGATCGGGCCGGGCGCGTAAAACTGCGGCGAAGGGCGTCCGGCTTCTACCATTCGCGTCAATCCGAATTCGGGCGGGAAGAAACTGGCCTGACCAAGAGTGACCAGGAGTCCGCCGGCTTCGACGAATTTCTGGAATTCGAGCGCGCCCTGTAAGCCCATCCCGCCAGTGATGTCTTCCGATTCGCCGTAAATTCCCTGCGATTTGAACTGATCGCTTTTGGTGTAGGCCAGCGGCTTGCGCGCGGGTTCGCGATCGAAGACCAGGCCTTTGCCGCCGCGGCCCTGGTTCGGGATGATAATCGCGTCGTATGAGTCGCGCAGATTACCCTGCTTTACCCGCTCTTTGTAGATCAGGTCGTAATTGATCTCGAATTTATCGAAGGCGTGACGAACCCATCCGACTTCCTGCGTATTGCCCCAGGTCGAATAAACGGCCAGGCGCGGCAAGTCGACTTCGTGAGTCGGCGTGGCCGGCATTGAATTCAGCGCGGTCGCTTTCAAGCCAAGCGATTCGACGGCGGCTTTGACCTTGTTATACGCGTCGGGCTGGTTGGCCGCGATGATAAGCGAACCGGCGGGAATTTCCGTGTCGCCCGATTTAAACGACACTTCATTCGCCTGGACCTTAAGATCCTCAAGACTGAACCGCAGCGTGATCAGGTTGTTCGATCCGTTATTGATGATTACGTAGGATGAGGCGCCCTGGCCGCCTTTAACCTCGCCTTTGATTTCGAGCCTGTCAACGGGCGCGACCGCCGCATTGAGAATCGCCTTGTCGGCGATTTCGATCACCGGCGTATTGACAGTCAGCCCCATCGTCCACCCGGTGTCGTCATAAGTTCGCAGGTTCTGATCTGGAAAGTTCTGCTTTTCGAGCAGAATCTTCGCCAGCCGCCCGTATGGCTGGTCGCGTTTGATGACGAATGACCCTGCCGGGAATGCGCCCTCTTTCAATTTCACTTCGCCGGTCAACTTGCCGACCTCTATGCCCTGCAATCGCAGCGTATTGACAATGAACTGCACGCCGGCCATGTTGGATTGCGCGGGAATGATGAAGCCGTACGGCGCGTTCGTCCTGCCGTCTTCAATCGAATTGCGCGATTTCTTGTAGAAGTTTTCGAGGATGACCTTGGGAAACTGGCTGGTCATTTGCAATGCGGACAGCGCGCCGGTCTCCATGAAATTCGTGTTGTTGCGCATTGACCATTCGACCTCTTTGTAAGGCGGCGACGGGCGATACCATTCGCGGGAGGTCTGGCCAGCGCCTTCAGGCGGGGTGACCTTGCGTTTCATTGTGTTCGCGCCGCCGTTGCCGAAGGTTTCGTACATTCGGATCATTCCGTTGTGGTTCGACGACATGAAAGCCAGATAGCCCGGCGACCACATGTCCACGAAGCCGTGCGTCCACACGCCGGGCATTCCGTACTTGATCATCTGCGACATCTCGAAATTCGAAAACCAAGGCAACTCGCCGTACAGTATGGGGTCCAGCGCCGGCTGTTGCGGAGATTGCCCGCTGAAGGTGTACATGAACGGTACTGACTCGTGCAGGTCGTGCATGATCGGCGGGCGCCATTGCAGATACCATTCCAGCAGGTTGCGCATCGTCAACTGTGAATAATTGATGTCGCGGTTGTTGTCGTGATAGATGTATTTGCCCCAGTACGGCGGGCCTCCCATCGAATCGTCTTCGCCAGTTTCTTCAATCTTGTGGCGGTAATACCAGTCTACATAACGGTCGCGGCCGTCGGGTTCGGCCACCGGCGTGATCGTGACGATGATGTTGTCGCGGATGGCGTCGATGATCGGCGAATCTTCGACCGCCAGGCGATAAGCCAGCTCCATCAGCATCTCCGGTGGTCCGGTCTCGGCGCTGTGCAATCCACCCATCAGATGATAGATCGGTTTCGCCCTGGTGATGATCTCCTGGGCCTGGGCTTCGGTCATCTTGCGCGGATCGCCGAGCTGCGCGAGATAGCCGCGATAGGTATCGATGTTTTTGACCGCCTCTTCATTGGCTACTACCACAATCAGGCACTCGCGCCCCTCGTCGGTTTGCCCGATGTTGATCACCTTGACGCGCGGAGACCTGGAGGCCAGCTCGCGGTAATACTTATAAATTTCCGCCGTGCGCGTCAGCTTCTTCGGCGTTCCTACATGATAGCCGAGCGCGTCTTTGGGCGAAGGGATTCCTGCGACTTTAGGCAGGTGATCTACCAGAGGGCTCATGAATTCAGGCCGCGTCGTCCACTCCTTGACTGACTTCGCGAAATCCTCATCCATCTGCTGAACCTGTTTCTGCTGAGCTGAGACGAATTGGGAGATCGATAATAAAAGAACACAGGTCGGCAACAGACTATGCCGAATCGAGGGAGAAAACCGCATCGGGAAAGCTCCTTGTTGTTAGTGAATCGTTGTGGATGAAGATAATCCAGCGTCTCGACGCGGATTATATTGGCGTCGGCGCCGCTCGGCAACTTGAGGGGACGAGGGATTTAGCCGGGCTCAGCTCATGCCCGCTCAGATTTAGATCGTTTGTTCCCACCGAAGCAGTTTCGCGCCTTCCCTATCGGGCGTCCGCTGGAACCTTGAGGTCAGACGGTTTGACGCCTTTCTTAAATCCCTGTTCCCCAAAGTAGCTCGGATGATAGTCCCCGACGTAATCAACGCTGCTCCCGGCGCGTATGCGCTTCTCCAGGCCAAGCGCCCAATAGACGGCGTTGACCATAAGCCGGCGCAATCCTTCGCTCTCCAAATCGACTGCGGAGCCTATCGTGCTACATATTACACGCGAGGTTTTACCGCCTTCAGACATGTAGTTTCGGATCCACACCAGCGGCATCATGGGATCGTTTTTCGGCCCGGCTAATGGTTTGTCCGTAGGCCTCATCCCCTCCAAAACCTGTCCGTAGACGAGCGCTTGCGCGTCCGCGGGCAGATTGAAAACACCGTAGACATCGGTCGGCCCCCAGATGTCGTTGACGCCCGTCAGGATCGGATGCGATTTCAGCTTCGTGTTAATTATTCCGCGCGTGCTCTCCTTACCATGTTCTCCATGGTGCCCGCCGGATCGAGGCCAGGTGGCGCCAAGGACCTGCTGGCCGAACCCGCCGGACCACTCTTCGCTGCGCCAGTCCCATCGGGCGTACGGGCTCCGCCTATTCTTTTCGAAGGAGAAGGCATGAGTGGCGGTGCGAATCCCAAGGATCGGCTTGCCGGAGCGCAAAAAGTTGTCGAAGTATTTCATCTGCGCGTCCGACAATTCTCGAAACCGCATGAACATCACCAGCATGTCGGCGCGTTCAAGCTCCTTCAGACCGACGATATTGGAACGGTTGTTGGGATCGATTGCGCCGTCTGTGGGGTTAAGGCTGAACAGGACCGTGCATTTGAACCCATGTCTAAAGGCCAGGATTTTTGCCAGCATCGGGAGCGCCTCTTCAGACCGGTATTCCTCATCGCCGGCCACCAGGACAATATGCTTTCCACGGCCTGGCCCTGACTTGCCATTGTAAACCAGGAGGTCTTGCGCCCGGCTTTGAAGGTTGAGAGCGAAAAGGCAGAGAGCCACAGTCACGATCTTTATCATTGTCTGCCATCCCTCGGCTTTTGAGATAATGACTCGGCGCCGCGAGCGGCAGACGCCAGCCGTTGGCAAAGGCGGCGCGTTACCGCTCGCAGTACTGATAAAACGTCAAACTTGAATGCGCCTCCCTGTTAGATGTCCGCCGTTGTCGAGCCGTCTTCACTCAACGTCACACGCCGTTTACGCCACATCGCCAGATTCGCCAGGTGCGGACCTGTTACCCCCTTGTGCCCTACTTCGACAGGCGCGTTGGGTTCCTGACGCGATTTGACGCAGGCCAGAAAATTCTCGACGTGCGGCTCGACCGGAATCCCGCCCTTGTATTCGTGGATCGGTTGCGGGGCCTTGTTAGTCTCGGCCCACGGCTCGGGATAAACGCGATAGCCGTCGTCATCCAGTTCCATCGTGGCCTTACGTCCCTGCAAAATAATCTGCCATCCGTTGTGATACGAATTGCTGTAACACAAGGTCCAGGTCGCCATAAACGACGGATATTCGTAAACGGCGCTGAACGTGTCGGGCGCGTCGCCGCCTTTGTGCTGCATCACTGCGCCCTGGCAGACAGCGGAGACGGGCGGTTTGCCGCCGTTGCAGAACCATTGGATGACGTCCATCAAATGCGTGCCCTGATCCGTCAGATGGCCGCCGTTGTAATCTATGAAATTGCGCCAGTGGAAAAAGCGCCGCTCATCCAGCGGATGTTTGTTGCGCGCGGTCTCCTGGAAGCGTTCCCAGTCCAGCCTGCCTGCCAGTTGTAGTTTTTCAGGCATCGGCTTGCGGTTCCAGTACCATTGGGCGCGAGCCAGAATCACTTCGCCCAACACGCCGTCGTCAACCAGTTTCTTTGCGCCGAGCACAGCCTCGGAGCTGCGCCGTTGCATCCCGACCTGAACGACCTGTTTGGTTGCGCGCACGGCCTTGACCATCCGCGCGCCTTCCTCGATCGAGAGCGAAAACGGCTTCTCGGTGTAAACGTCCTTGCCG
>DASUFM010000961.1:0-3229 GCA_036274535.1 Blastocatellia bacterium | reverse complement strand
TAATTGGTTAGGGCTGGAAGGCGGCCGTAATCCGTTTTCCAGCCCAGTTATTTTACATCACATGGGCGAGCGGTTGGGCAAAAAATAATGCAGCGACTGAGAATAAAGGGCTTAGGCGTATATAAATATGCTCGGAGCGAGAATCGAACTCGCACGGGTTGCCCCACACGCCCCTCAAACGTGCGCGTCTACCAGTTCCGCCATCCGAGCTTGAAAAGAACTTGTCGTTATTTCGCGGGCGAAGCCGCGGGACTTGGCGAAGCTACAGGGCTAGTCGCGGCTGCAGGCGAAGCCGCGGGGCTCGCCGCCGGACTCGCTGTAGGCGCCACGGCCGGCGCGCTGACCGGCGTAGGCGTCGGGGCCGGCGCGCCTTCGTCAACCACCGACTGAGTGCCGATACCCGGCAGCGAGAAAATCAGCGCGAGAAGCATAAAAAGCATCGCCGCGACTATAGTCGCTTTTTCGAGCGGCTTCTGAGCGCCGCGCGGGCCGAAAGCCGTCTGGCTGCCCGATCCGCCGAAAGCCGCCGCCACATCTCCGCCCTTCCCCGATTGCAACAGGACGACCAGGATCAGGAACAGACAGACGATAACGAAAATTACTTTAAGAGCGATGTACAACAAAGCTGCACCATCCTTGAACGTTGCGAAATCGATTACCGGTCGTAATTGACGATCTTCGCGAAACTCTCGGCGTCGAGACTCGCGCCGCCGACCAGCGCCCCATCTATATCGGCTTCACGCATCAGGTCGGAGATGTTCTCCGGCTTGACGCTCCCGCCGTAAAGAATCCGCAAACTTTCAGCAGTTGATTTATCGAAGTGTTTTGAAATCCACTGGCGAATGAATGCGTGCATTCGTTGGGCTTGTTCGGGCGTCGCGGTGCGTCCGGCGCCTATCGCCCAGACCGGTTCGTAAGCGGCGATGATACGCGCCAGGTCATCGGCTGTCAATCCGGCCAAACTGCGCGCCAGTTGCGCGCCCACGACTTCTTCTTCGCGGCCGGCGTCGCGCTCCTCCAGCGTCTCGCCGATGCAGACAATGGGCGTTAGATTGAAGCTCAGGGCCGCGCGGATCTTGCGATTGACCACTTCGTCGGTGTCGCCGTACATCGAACGGCGCTCTGAATGGCCGATAATGACGTGCGTAGCGCCAGCGTCTTTTAACATATCGCCGCAGATTTCGCCCGTGTGCGCGCCATGTTTAATCTCTGTCGAGACGTCCTGCCCCGCCACTTTGACATTCGAACCTTCCAATCGGTCGGCGACGGATTTAATGGCGGTGTAAGGCGGCGCGACTACGACTTCGCAATGATTGGCGTTCGCGATCAGCGGTTTGAGCGTTGTAACCGTGGCCACGGCGTCGCCGATTAATTTATACATTTTCCAATTTCCGGCAATGACTGGTTTTCTCATGGCAATGAAACAGGACCTATAAGTCCTATAAATCCTATAAATCCTATTTTTCAGTTAACGCCGCAACCCCAGGCAGTGTATCACCCGCCAGCAATTCGAGCGTGGCGCCGCCTCCGGTCGAGATGTGTGTGATCTTGTCGGCGAGGCCTGTCTCCTGAATCGCCGCGACGCTGTCGCCGCCGCCGATGATCGATGTCGCGTCGCTGTTTTCCGAGGCTTCGACCACGGCTTGCGCGACGGCGCGGGTTCCAATGTCGAAAGGCGGTTTTTCGAACATTCCCATCGGTCCGTTCCAGATGATGGTCTGCGCTGAAGCGATGATCTCGCCGTAAGCCTTCCTCGTAGCCTCGCCTATATCGAGTCCCATTTTATTCGCCGGAGTGGCTTCGACGCCGACGTTCTGCGCGTTCGCGCCGTCATCGGGACCGGCCGCCACCACGTGATCGATAGGCAGTTGCAGATTGACGCCGCGCTCTTTGGCTTCGGATTCCAGCCGGCTGGCGAGTTCGGTCTTGTCCTGTTCGACCAGGGACTTCCCTGTTTCAAGCCCGCGAGCCTTGAGAAAAGTGTAGGCCATCGCGCCGCCTATCAACACGGCGTCGGCCGATTTCAGCAGGTTTTCGATGACCTGTATCTTGTCCGAGACTTTCGCGCCACCCAGGATCACGACAAAAGGCCTGCGCGGCTTGCTCAGAGCTTCGACCAGATAGCGCAGTTCCCTTTCCATCAGGAATCCGGCGGCGGACTGTTTGACGAATTTCGTTATTCCTTCGGTCGAAGCATGCGCGCGGTGGGCCGAACCGAAAGCGTCGTTGACGTAAACGTCGCACAGCGAGGCGAGTTGTTCGGAGAACTTTGGATCGTTGGCTTCCTCCTCCGGGTGAAAGCGCAGGTTTTCGAGCAGCGCGATGTCGCCGTCTTTCATCGCATTGACGACCTTCGCGGCTTCCTCGCCGACGCAATCATCGGCGAAAGCCACCGGCTGGCCGAGCAACTTCGAAAGATGTTCGCCCACCGGTTTGAGTGAATATTTCAAATTGCGCTGCCCTTTCGGGCGGCCCAGATGCGAGGCCAGAATCACGCGCGCGCCTTTATCAATCGCAAACTGAATCGTAGGGATCGCCGCCGTGATGCGCGTGTCGTCGGCGACCTTGCCTTCTTCGAGCGGAACGTTGAAATCAACACGAATGAAAACGCGCTTCCCCGCCAGGTCGAGGTCGCGAACGGATAGCTTGGACATACTTCTTCCTTCCTGAGATTGTTCGAGCAAATGACGCATTTATCGGGTCGGGATGAATTGGTCTGAAATAGTGGCGGAAGTTACCACATCTTCAGTAGATGAGCAAAACCGAGTGGATTGCCACAGAGACACAGAGACACAGAGAAGAAGAAAATAACGATGATCCCCGGTTCCTCTATCTGCCTCTCTTTCTCTGTGACTCTGCGCCTCTGTGGCAGATCATTTTCCAGTGGTTCGCAACACCTGCAGGCGCGCGGACATATCCTTCGCCAGCCTGATCGAGGCGGGTCCGGCGAGAAGTTCTCTTATTTTGCCGCTGGCCAGTTGAGTATTGCTGGCCTGATGCGTGACGATGTAAGTCCATGTCCAGCTCAGAAACGGCAGGGTCACTTTGACCATCAGATCGGCGTCTTTGGCCTCGGCGTCTGGAACGATCTTCAGCCCCAGCGACTGAAATTCGGGTTGCTTGAGCAATTCATCCGCCAGCGTTTGTGATTTGAGGTAGAGGGTATCCGAGAAGACGTAAATGGTCCTGGCGGCGCGCAGCAATTCAGCCGGTTCAGGTTTGGCCGGCG
>DASUFM010000960.1:0-8232 GCA_036274535.1 Blastocatellia bacterium | reverse complement strand
TGTCAATTCTGGAGAACGCAGAAGGAGCCGGCCAATGACGGCTGGCTCCTTCTGTTTTGGGGAGCGATAAAGCAGGACTCTATTGAATATTGGGCTTGCGCGGTCCCGAGCGTTCAGACGGCCGTTCCGCCGGGCGTGAAGGAGAGCTTTCACGAGCGGGCGGCGACGGTGGCCGCTCATGAGCTCGCGGCGGGTCGGGACGGCGCATCTCCTGACGCGGGGAGTTGTCGCGCGACGGCGGCGGATCAGGCCGGCGCATCTCCTGACGCGGAGAATTGTCTCGTGATGGCGGGGCAGGCCGGCGCGTCTCCGGGCGCGGAGAATTGTCTCGTGATGGCGGCGGATCGGGACGGCGCATCTCTCGACGGTCATTTTCATGGCGTGGGGATTCTCGCCGCTCGAAGTTCGGGCGATCGTTCGGACGATCCGGATGATCGTGACGTCGCCTTTCGTCATCGGGCCGCCTTTCGTCGCGCCGAGGTCCTTCGTTACGCGGCTTTCCGTCGTTGTCTCTGGCCCGCTCGATCACGCGTTCACGTGAGTCGCCGTCTCTCTTATCATTTCGCTCCCTTGAGTCGCCTGATTCCCTTGACTCCCTGGAACGTGACGACGGCGCGGCCCCGCGCTCGGGCGGTTTGAAATCCGGCCTGCGCCAGGGTCGCTCGCCTCGATTGTTTGGATTGCGCTCGGGTTCTGATCGATTCGGGTCGGAGCCCGGCCCGACCGGCGCTGATGTCCTCTGGCCGTCTCGCATCCTTTCATCGCGCCAATCACGGCCACCACGGCCTTCACGGTTATCACGATTATCACGGCCGTCACGGTAATTACGGTCTTCACGGTTATCACGACCATCGCGGCCATCTCGACCATCGCGGCGGCCACGATTCGGGCGCGGGCCGGGAAACGCGCCGCCGGCCGGATTTCTGCGAAATATAATGGGCGATTCGATCTTGCGCGCGAATCTGCCGTGGGAGACGGCCTCGTAGCGCGTCGGAGTGATTCGCCGCAACGGTTTCAGGTCATCGTTCCGAACAAAGGCCGGGGCGGCGAACCCCTTCTCGCCACGCCTGGCGTCATGAAGAGCGGGGGCGTTCAACAAAGCGCGCGCGACATGCACGCGGCCGCCGGTAAAATGGCGCGCGTCCATTCCGCTGACACCGCCCCGCGCGCGGAAGTTTCCGAGCGCTTCAAGTCGAGGGTGGTCCTTCGGCCCGTAACGCCGGTCACGCGGCGACAGCGGGCACCAGCCCAGCCATCCGTAGCGGCCGTCGCGGAATCCGTTCCAGTAACCATCGTAATAGCCGTCGCGATAACCACGATTGTAATCGCCGCCCCATCCGAAGAAGGCGACGTGATGCGGCCGCCACCGCCAGTCGCTTCCTATGCTGACGTTGATGAACGGCCCCCAGCACCAGCGGTCGCGCACATAAGCCCATCGTCCGTAGTGATAAGGCGCCCAGCCCCAGGGTTCAGACGAAACCCACGTCCAGCCATATGACGGAAACCATCGCCAATAACCGTCGCGATAAGGCGCCCAGTCATCGTCGACTCCGCGAGGACACCACACACGGCCGTATTCCTCGGTATCGATCCATTCTCCGTAATTGTCCAGGTCGTAAGCGCCCGGGATCGCCTCCGGTATGTAACTCGCGCTGGCCGATGAGGCCACAGTGGTAGTCAGACCTTTGTCGCGAGCGTCGTTCCACCCGTCCCAATCATCATCATCCTCGAGACCGTTGATTTGATAGATGTCGCCGCGGCCCTCGACGACTACCCGCCGGTCGTTTCTTACGACGACCGTATCGATCTCCTGGTTGTAAACTTCAGCCTCTCCCTGGCGGACGATGACCTCGGTCGAGCCGTCCTCGCGCACGTTGATGCGGTAAACGCCTTCTTTGACGAAAGTCACGGCGACGGTCGGCGTGTCAATTTCGAAATAGACCAGGTCGTCGATACCGGGGTCATTCGCGTCAACGACGTCGAATTTGCGTTTGTCGAGGCTGTCGATTCGGAAATAGGCCGACCCTACAGGCAGCGCCATCTGGATCGCGCCGGGTTTGAATTGAGTGAAACGAAGGTTGGTGTCGTGGTCGATGCGGACGACGTTGCGCCCGCTGAGCTGGATTTCGGCTCTGCCGTCAGATCCGCTGTAAAGCTGATCGTTTTCTTCAAGCGGCAGGTTCATGGTCGCGTCGAACCAATCTTTTGCCGAATCGCCTGAATCTTTGCCCTGGCTATCTTTTGCCGAATCGCCTGAATCTTTGCCCTGCTTATAACTGACTTCGCCCTCGATCAGGCTGATGCGAGCGACGTGAAAGATGGGATCATCGGCCAGCGCCAGTGAACAGAGTGAGAATAACAACAGCAGTCCTGTCGTCATTATGCGAACGCGGCGGCGGGGGAACATACCCGGAGCCTTGTGAAATAGTGTCATAATCACCTCCGCGCATTTTCGGGTTCGACCCGAAAGGGTGTCGTGACGTTGTCAACGAGTGAAAGACCTCAGGGGACCATCCATGTAACTCAGCAAGCGTTATGCCGCCTCGCGCGATCGCCGATCGACGGAATGATAGTGATTTTGAGAGACTTCGCCCGATTGAAGCGGTTGCGGCAAGCGCTCTTCTATACGATATGGCATGCCGTCCATGCAAAATAGTATGAAGCTGGCGCCTGTCTTGACTTACAAACCGATTGCGGCAAACAATGCGCCCGCATACATCTCTATCGTTTTCCGAATCAACCGACAAAACATCAACTACACTGGCGCCGCCTATGAAAACTAAACTAACCGACCGTCGTGATTTTATCAAAGCATCGGCCGCCGCGACTCTGTTTCCGGCGCCTTTCGTCCACGCCCAGTCGAAAGACAAAAAATACCGAACCGCGCTCATCGGCTGCGGCTGGTGGGGAATGAACATACTGCGCGAGGCGATGGCCGCGGGCGAATCCACCGTCGTAGCGATGTGCGACGTCGACGAAAACCAGTTGAACCCGGCCGCGGCCGAAGTCGAAAAACTCTCCGGCGATCAACCGATAAAATACAGGGACTACCGCGAAATGCTTCAGAAGGAGAAGCCGGAGATAGTGATCGTCGGCACGCCCGATCACTGGCATGCGCTGTGTATGATCGCGGCGGTCAACGCCGGCGCGCACGTTTACGTCGAAAAGCCCATCGGCCACACGATCAAAGAGGGTCGCGCGATGGTCAACGCCGCCCGCTCCGCCAACCGCGTCGTGCAGGTCGGCACACACCGCCGCATCTCGCCTCATAACGTTTCGGGGCGCGAATTCATCAGGTCGGGCAAGGTGGGAAAAATCGGCATGGTTCGGGCCTTCGTGCATTACGGCGGCGGCCCGGAAAAACCGCGGCCCAACGAAGAACCGCCCAAGGGACTGGATTGGGATATGTGGTGCGGCCCCGCGCCACTGCGCCCCTTCAACCGTGGCATTCATACGCGAGGCTTCCGCCAGTTTCTGGATTACGCCAACGGCCAGCTGGGAGATTGGGGCGTTCACTGGCTGGATCAGATTCTGTGGGTGACGGGCGAGAAATATCCGAAGCGGATATTTTCAACCGGAGGCCGCCCTATAGCCGGCCCGGTAGTGAACAACAAAGAGGCTCAGACGACCGACTCGCCCGATCATCAGGTGGCTGTTTACGAATTCGATCAATTCACCGTCAGTTGGGAACACCGCCGCTTTGCGGGAAACAACGCCGAAAAGACGCATCCGGTACAGGCCGTCGGGTGTTATTTCTACGGAACAAATGGAACGTTTCACATGGGCTGGGTCGACGGCTGGACGTTTTACCCGGTCAACTCCAAAGACCCCGTGATTCATGAAGAGGCAAAACTGAATCAGCCCGACTCGCAAAACATCAAGGAGCTTTGGGCCGATTTCCTCGAATCCATTAAGTCTGGCAAAACCGGCCGCAAACCCGTCAGCGACATCGAAGAGATTCATTACTCGACGAACCTCGCGCTGCTCGGCATGCTCTCGCTCAAGCTCGGCCGCAGCATTCAATGGGACGGCGCGAAAGAACAGGTCGTAGGCGACGCCGAAGCGAACAGGCATTTGAGCCGCAAATATCGGGGGGCCTGGGAATACCCGAAAGCATAAGACAAATGGGACAGATAGGACAAATAGGACAGATAAGATTAGGATGAATCTCCTATCTGTCCTATCCGTCCTATTCACAAATGTGATATTTTTTTGCTGAATTCCGCCCGGTTTCGTCGTATTAGAGGTTATGCCAAAACCGTTACGCAAAAATCACAAAGAGTCTATCGGGTTTCTGCTCGCCGCGACGGCGGTATCCATTGTGGTTTCATACCTGCCGTTTGGGGAGTTTATGGTCTACCCGTTGCGCCTGTTCGTTACGTTCATTCACGAAGGCGGACACGCGCTGGCGGCGCTGCTGACGCTCGGGTCGGTCGGACGGCTGGTCATTCATCCTAACGCCAGCGGCGAGACGTACACCTATGGAGGGTTGTCATTTCTGATCTCGAGCGCCGGGTACCTGACCAGCACGGCATACGGCGCGGGGCTGCTGATGCTGCTGCACGACGGCGGCAGGTCAAAAGCTGTGCTGACGGTCACAGCCGCGATTATCCTGACTCTGACGGGCTTTTTCACCCACGATTCGTTCAGCCTTTTTATTGGCATTGCGCTGACCGGACTTCTGATCTGGGTGGCGATCGGATGGAGCGCGCGATGGGCCCATTTCTTCCTCAGTTTCCTCGCCGTGCAATGCTGCCTGAACGCGTTTTACGACCTGAAAACGCTCTTCCTGATCTCCGCCAACACCAACCTGCATAGCGACGCGGTCAATATGCAGGAAACGACGATGATTCCCGCCATTTTCTGGGCCTCATTCTGGATAGGCGTTTCGATCCTTGCCCTCGGCTTCGCGCTGAAAGTTTACGCGCAGAACCTGGGGCTGATTTCGAAACCGGTTAAAGCGAAGGGAGTTGGCGTCGGGAGATAAGGTTTCTCCCACCGCCGTCTCTGTAGTAATATTTGGAACCCGGTCAATAGTTCGTCGTTTCAAAAAGGCGTTTCAGAAATACCCTGAAGACCTCAAACGTTTAATCCAGGAAGGAGTTTGATACTGTCATGAAGCGCAAGAGATCTAACCAGCAGGCGAGCCGTCGCCAGGAAGCGGGGTTCTCGCTGATCGAATTGCTGATCGTGGTCGCGATCATCGCCATTCTGGCCACTGTGGCAGTGCCCAAGTTGCTTAAGATTCTGGCGACCGGCCGTGAATCCGCCGCGATGCAGAACCTCAAGAGAATTCACGAGACCGAGACTCTGTTCCAGACAAGAAAGCAGCGATTCGGCACGCTCAAAGACCTCACCGAGGAGGGACTCCTCGATGCAAGTTTTGCCAGTGGCGCTCCAATAAGCGGCTATATTTACCAATCCACCGCTGAAGTCACTCAGGATAAATTTTGCATCCAGGCGACTCGCATAACCGAATCCACCGCCTCAAAAGATTACAATATTGATCAGGACGGGGCCGTCCGTTATGTTGAGTCGAAATCTCCCAGCGCGGTCCCATGCGGCGAAGGCACTCCGATTACTGGCCAGGGAACCACAGCGGGCGCCCAATAGTCACATCTAACCTGAGTTTGATCTTAAGCTTAACCGCCAGGACAAGAGTGTCTTGGCGGTTGATCCTTTCTCTGTGTTACCCTGCCATCGCTATGGCGGCGGATCAAACTTTACAACTGGACATTCTTGCGATAGCCGCGCACCCGGACGATGTAGAACTCTCCATCGGCGGGACGCTCATCAAGCTGGCCCGGATGGGGTACAAGACGGGCGCGATTGATATGACTCGCGGCGAATCGGGCACCCGGGGGACGCCGGAGATTCGAGCGGCCGAAGCGGAACGCGCGGCGCAGGCGCTAGGGTTGTCAGTCCGTGAAAACCTGGACCTTGGCGACGCGCATCTCTGGGTTAACGAGGAATCTCGCGTGAAAATAGTCCGCGCGCTCCGGCGGTTGCGGCCGCGGATTGTTTTCACCCAATTCTGGGACGACCCGCATCCCGATCATGCGCACACATCCCAGCTCGTGCGCGAGGCCTGTCACATATCCGGTCTGGCGAAATACGACCGTGAGTCTGGCCAGGAGCGATGGCGTCCGTCGTGTGTCGCATATTTCCTTTTTCCGCGAACGGTCACGCCCAGTTTCATAGTCGACATCGGCGAAACCTACGAGCGCAAATGGGAGGCGATCCGCGCGCACGCCTCGCAATTTTTCAATCCCGGCGCGACGGAACCGGAATCGCGCGTCAGCGCCCGGGCTTTCCTGAGCGAGATAGAAGCGCGCGACAGTTATTTCGGCGCGATGATCGGAGTCGAACGCGGCGAAGCGTTCTTCGTGCGCCAGGCGCTGAACGTCGACGACCCTGTCGCGCTGTTGACGCGATCTATGAACATGTATTCGTAATTGGTGGCTGGTGGTTGGTTAGGAAATGACCGATTACCAGCCACCAGCCACCAGCCACCAACTACCATAATGAACATCGGCATCACAGTCTTCCCCACATACGGCGGCAGCGGGATCGTCGGCTCCGAGTTGGGCCGCGAGTTGTCCGAGCGCGGCCACAACGTCCATTTCATCAGCTACGCCTTGCCGACGCGGCTATGCCGTTTGAACGAGCGAATGCGGTTTCACCAGGTCGATCTCTTCGATTACCCGCTTTTCGAGTTTCCGCCTTACGACCTGGCGCTGGCGTCAAAGATTGTCGAGGTCGCCGAAGACGCCAGGCTGGACGTTCTGCACATGCATTACGCGATTCCGCATGCGACGGCCGGTTTTCTGGCGCGCGAGATGTATAAATCGAAGCGATATCTGCCCTTCGTCACGACGCTCCACGGCACGGACATCACGCTGGTCGGGTCGCGCAAAAGCTTCCTGCCGATCACGCGTTTTTCCATCGCCCAATCAGACGCGCTGACGGCCATCTCGCAATACCTGGCCGACGAGACCTGCCGTGTTTTCGGCAATTGCGCGGTCGAGGTGATTCCGAATTTCATCAACGCGAATGAATACAGGCGGCGCGAAAATAAAGAGCTGCGCGGGAAACTGGCGCCGAACGGAGAGAAGCTGTTGATTCACGTCTCGAACTTCCGCCCCGTCAAACGCATCAACGATTGCATTCACACCCTGGCTCAATTGCGCGGGCGAGTCAAAGCGCGGCTCGTGATGTGCGGCGACGGGCCGGAGCGTGAAGGCGCCGAGAGACTGGCGTGGGATTACGGCGTGGCCGATGACGTGATCTTCGCCGGACAGGTTCAGAACATCGCCGATTATCTCTCGGTGTCCGACCTGTTGCTGATGCCGAGCGAGACCGAATCTTTCGGCCTGTCCGCGCTGGAGGCGATGGCCTGCGAGACGCCTGTGGTCGCCACTCGCGTGGGCGGATTGCCGGAGGTCGTGCTCGATGGAGAAACCGGTTACCTGGTCGATGTCGGAGACACTCGGGCGATGGCCGACCGCGCCATCGATATCCTGACGGACGATAACGAGCGGCGGATGGGCGCGCGCGGGCGCGCATGGGCGGTCGAACGATTCAACACCGAGATCGTGATCCCGCAATACGAACGACTCTACGAACGCGTGATCGATTGGGCCAAATCAAAAAATTCCAGACTGAGATTTGAGACTTGAAATGAAGACAATGGATCATAGACCACATGTCGGAATGGGCGTCCTGGTGATGCGGCGTGGGCGCGTGTTGTTGGGCCGCCGCCGGGGCTCGCACGGCGAAGGATATTACGCCGCTCCGGGCGGCCACGTCGAGTTCGGTGAGAGTTTTGAACAGGCCGCCCGCCGCGAAGTCGGTGAAGAAACCGGGCTGGAGATCTCCGATTTGAGATTGCTCTCGGTCGGCAATTACCTTTTTAAACGCGGAGACGGCGAACGTCATTACATTGACGTCGATTTCGTTTGCGAAGCGCCGGTCGGCGAGCCCCGGTTGGTGGAGCCGGAAAAGTGCGACGGATGGGAGTGGTACGATCTCGACGATTTGCCGCAGCCGCTGTTCATCGTCACACAACGAATGATCGAAAGCCTGCGCTCCGGCGTCGCGCTCCAAAGCGTCTCGAAGGTTGAGCGACAATAGTAGTTTGTAGTCCGCCTTATGGTCTTTGAGAATTAAACGCAACCACACAATTCAACGTAGGGGCGGGTTTTCCCCGCCCTGTTGATCGAGGAGCCGACC
>DASUFM010000959.1:0-5864 GCA_036274535.1 Blastocatellia bacterium | reverse complement strand
CAATTTTGTGTTATGGAACATAATGACTCCCTCCAATCGGGTTGAAACTTCCATCAAGGCTTTACAGCCTGACCCTGCTTTCTTGTTTCCGCCGATAGGCCAGTTTCAGAAGCTCAACCGCCTCCCGCTTCTCCGCCTCGGTCAGCGGAATTCTGGTTGTCAGCACGATGCTCATCATGCCTGTAGGATTGTTTAAGAACTCTTCGAGCGTCTTGCCGAATCGGCGCTCGACATCGACCGCCGCATCCGAAAGATCGGGGCCGATCTTCGCGGACTCGATGCCCATCCCGACCTACCTCTTCGTTTGGGGGGGCTGCCCGGCCTTCTGCGTCTGATGCTGTTCCTGCTTCCGCTGATACGCGGTCTTCAGCTTCTCAACCGCCTCGCGCTTCTCTTCGTCGGTCAATTGGATCTGAGTGGAAAGCACGACGCTCATCGTCCCGGTCGGGTTCTTCAGGAAGTCTTCGAGCGTGCGCCCGAAGCGGCTCTGCACGTCGGCGACGGCGTCCGAAAGGTCGGGCCCGATCTTCGCCGCCGTGTCTATGCCGAGCGAATTGACCGAATGGCAGATAAAGCAGCCTTTCTTGACGAAGAACGCGCCTTCGCCAGCCAGCATCTGCCGCTCTTTCTCAAGCTCGGCTTCGGTCGGCCGGTCTTTCGGAGTCGCGCCGGGAATGAAGCGCGTCGGCGGGCTCGCGCGCTTCCAACTCATCACCAACAGCGCCAGCGCCTGCGCCTCGCGGCTGGAAAAATTGAAATCGGGCATGATCGAATCAGGCGCGAGCGCCCTCGGATTCTGGAAATGCGCGACGTGCCACGCGAAGGCTGACTTCACCCCCCCGACGCGCCCGTAATCGAATTGCTCCGGAGATTTGTCTCCTTCGAAAGTCAGGTCGGGGCCAATCACGCCACCGCGCCCGTTGATCGTGTGGCAGGCGCGGCAATTTTTCTCCTGAACGATCTTCTTCGCCTCGTTGATGAAATCGGCCCCTTTGGTCTCGCGGTCGTATCGGTGGCAACCATTACAATTGATCTGCATCAGCGCCTTCCTGTCTTTGACCAGGTACAGATCGCTCAGCCGTTTGCCGAGCAACGGCTCCTCCCAATGCTCGACGCGCCCGTGCGCCGCGCGTACTTCAGTCGCGTAGCCCTGTCCGCCGTGGCAGGACGAGCAGCCGAATTGATCTATCGGATGCGATTTCAAAATCTCCTGCGGGTGCGATTTGAATGGATTGGGCGCGCCTTCCAGTCCTTTCCACTCGACGCCCTGATGGCAGGTCGTGCAACGGTCAACGCGGCCGAGTTCCGGCGCCCAGACCTGCTGCAAGCCTCCGGGGACTTGCTCGGCGCGCGTCGCTCCGAACTTTTTTGTCACCATCGCGCGGAAATCGCGCTGATAGCCCTGCCATTCGGGCGCGGCGTGATCCCAGAAGACAAAACCCGTGACGAACAACATCACCGCGCCGAGCAAGTAAATTTTGATTGCGTCCTTGCTGTACACAGTCACTCCTCCATCTCAGAATTTCCGCGGTGTTTCAGGCCAGCTCTCCCACGGCCAGTAGAAGTTCCAGTAGGGTCCGCGCAGATACGTGCCGATCACGGTCAGGATCAAAATCGCCAGCACGATCAGCAGAAAGATCAGGTTCTGCTTGCGGCGCTCCTTCGCAAACCACACGCCGACCGAACGAACCGTGCTCTTGTCGAAGTACGGCCACGCGAGCGCGGCCATAACCAGCAATCCCGGAATAATGATACCGCCGACTAGCGCGCCATTGATCGTGAACCCGGCTATGGTGAACGTCGTGTCAGTAACCAGTTCTTGAAGCCACAGGAAATACCACGGCGCTTTGGCCGGATTCGGCGTGACCGCCGGATTGGCTGCCTCTTCGAGCGGAGCGCGGAAGATGAGCGTCAGAACTGAAGCCACCGCCGTCGTCAACATCGTCACGAGCGCCAGCCGCCGCGTCAGATTGGGCGACGACTGAACCGTATGCTTGTCTTCGTCAGCGAGCGACGTCTCGACGTGGACGGTCATCCCGCTCGTGACGCCTAGCAATGAGTATGTCTTGCTCTTGATCGGCGGGGATTTCTCGCGCTTCTGTTCGAGCGCAAGCCGATCAACGCAGGCCATCCCGCCGTCCTTCCTCACTCGCCACATGTGGTAAGAGAACAAAACGATCACGAGCAGCGGCAGGAAGAAACAATGCAGAACGTAGAACCGTATCAGCGTGCCCTGTTCGATCGTGTTTCCGCCGAGCATGATGAATCGGATCGCTTCGCCCACAACCGGCGCGGCGCTGGCGATATTCGTTCCGACGGTGATCGCCCAGAAGGCCAGTTGGTCCCACGGTAGCAGATAGCCCGTGAACGAGAGCAGCAGTGTCGCCAGCAACAGCGTTACGCCGACAACCCAGTTGAGCGGGCGGTTCTGACCAGCCGCCACGCCGTTCTTGTAAGCTCCCGTCAGGAACACGCGGACCATGTGCAGAAAAACGACCGCCACCATCAGGTGCGCCGAGATGCGATGCAGCCCGCGCAGAAACCACCCGAACGAGACCGTGTATTCCAAGTCCTTCACCGACAGATAAGCGCGCTCTACAGACGGCACATACAAAAACATCAAAACGACGCCGGTAATCGTCAGGATGAAGAACAGAACCGCCGAGATCGTTCCGAGCCAGAACGAATAACTCCATGAGAGGCTCGCGCGAGCGACCTTCGCCGGAAACCAGTGGAGCAGGAAGTTGCGTACGATCGAATCGCCGGCTTCGCGCTCGCTCGCGGGTCGCCACGTCCAGGTGATCTTTTCCCAGGGTGTTCGTTTCGTCGCCATGAGTTAATCCCTCAAAGTGATAAATGACTTGTGACGATTGACGACAGCGCGCGCCGGGCGCGTCTCGGGTTTCTAAACGGTCAATCTGAAGTCCTGCCCAACGCGCTGCGACATATCAACAATGAGTTGGCCGTCGTCCGGCGAAACTTCCAATTTGAAATAATCGAGCGGACGCGGCGCGGGGCCGGCGTAATTCGTGCCGTCGCCGTAGTACTTCGAGCCGTGGCACGGGCAATGGAATTCGTGTTGTTCCTCGAAATCGCGCCCGCGGACTTTGACCTTCTTCGATTGATTCAGCTTCTGCATCTTGACCGTGCAGCCTAGATGCGTGCACGAAGCCGAGATCGCGTAGAAGGTCTTGCCTTGGCGGAAGACGAAGAGGCGTTTGTCTTCGAGAAACTTCCCGCCCTCGCCGAACTGATCGGGCGCGCCGATCTTGAACATTCGCGCTTCCTCGTAAAGCACGTTCGGTTTGAGCGAGCGCAGAAAGGCGTATGTCTGACCGGCGATGGCGACGAGCGTCGCTCCGATGCCCAACCTCGACAGGAACGAGCGTCGCGAGGTTTTGCCCGCCGAGCCTTCGCTATTTTCCGCCAGAATCTCGGCTTTGATTTGATCCAATCGCTCTTGTTCGGTCTCGGATTTCCGGCGAAATCTCTCAAGCAGCGATTTCCTGCTCTTCATAGTAGAAGACCTCCATCGTCATCGCGTCCGTGGGGCAGCGGATCGCGCACAACCCGCAGCGGATGCATTTTTCGTCGTCTTTGATCATCGCCGAGAGCGGTGTCCCGAATTCGATCTCGACGCCCGTGGATTCGATGACGCGCTGTTTGTCGTCGGGGGCCAGGTCGAGATCATCGAGCGGAACGAGCTTCAGGCAATATTCCGGGCAGACGTCCACGCAGCGGTTGCACATCACGCACTTCGCCGGGTCGTAGATCGTCTGGATGTGGCAGGAGAGACAGCGTTCGGCCTGCAGTCGCGCCTGCTCTTCGTCGTAACCGGTCTCGACTTCCGAGATGCCCGTGCGGCGGTCGAGCGAGGTTGTCGGAGGAGCCTGCCTGCGCAACTTCTCGTAATCTTCAGGCATCCGGTAATTGCGAGTGGGAAGTTTTTCGACCGTGAGGTTGAAGACCCGCTCGACCGCCGCGTTGCGCAGGTAATCGTCAATCGAGAGCGCCGCGCGTTTGCCGTTGGCCACGGCCTCGATCAGGTTGCGTGGGCCGAACGCCACGTCGCCGCCTGCGAACAGTCCGGGCGCCGAGGTCGCAAGCGTGCTACGGTCGACTTTGATCACGCCTTGCGGTGTCAACTCGACATTGTCTTCGGATTTGAGAAACGAGAGATCGGCCTGCTGGCCGATGGCCAGGATCACCGAATCGGCTTCGAGCGTTTCGCTGACGTCAGGATCGAACTGCGGATCGAAGCGCCCGTATTCGTCATAGGTTCGTTTGACCCCGATGAATTCGGCCGCGCTGACGCGCCCGGCGCCGTTAACGAATCGTTTGGCGCTGCGCTGCGGGTGGAAGATCACGCCTTCGCGCTCTGCCTCCTCGAACTCTTCGCGGCCCTGCGTGGTCCGCATCACGGGCATCTCGTCGAAGGACTCTAGGCTGACCATGTGGACTTCGGCCGCGCCGGCGCGGATGGCGGCGCGCGCCACGTCGAGTGCGGCTTTCATTTCGCCCGTGTCGCCACTGCTTGAGGATTCATCGTGGCCGTTGGCTCCGGCATCTTCCAAACCCGCGCGCAGAGCCATCCGCGCGGCATCGAAGGCGACGAAGCCGCCGCCGATGACAAGAACCTTCTTGCCGAGATTGACGCGAAAACCGTTGTTGATGTTGATCAGGTAATCGACGGCCTTGATCACGCCGTCGAGCTCCGCGCCATCGACCTTCAGGTCGCGCCCTCTCTGCACGCCAACGCTCAGGAAGACCGCCTGGTATCCTTCGTCGCGCAACTCCTTCAAGCCGAACTCGGCGGTGAGCGGCGTGTGGTAACGAATCTCGACGCCGAGTTGTTCTATCCTGGCAATCTCCTTGTTAATGACCGCGCGGGACAATCGGAATTCGGGAATGCCGTGAAACATCATTCCGCCCGCCTGATCGGTCGCCTCGAAGATCGTAACCCGATAGCCCATCAGCGCCAGGTCGTGCGCGCAAGCCAATCCGGCCGGACCTGCGCCGATGACTGCCACTCGCTGCCCGCGCGCAACGTTCTTGCGACTCGCCTGCAAGATCGGCAGGTGGCCGCGAGCCTTGTTGCCCTGATCTGAAACGCCGTCGAACAACTCGTCCTGCGTGTCGGGCGCGATTGATTCGACGCCGTAGCGCTCGGTCACGAATCGTTTCAAGGCGCGGATGCTGACGGGTTGATCGATCTTTCCGCGGCGGCAGCGGTCTTCGCAGGGTGCGGCGCAGATGCGCCCGCAGACCGAAGCCAGCGGGTTCGGCGAGCGGGCGACAAGGTAAGCGTCTTCGTGGCGCCCCTGCGCGATCAATTGCACATAACGCCCCGCGTCAGTGTTGACCGGGCACGCCGCCTGGCAGGGAACCATGCCCTTCCAGAACTCGACATCGGGAATGACGGTTTTGTACTTGGAGTCGCTCATGCTCACCATCCCTCTTGTTCGCTCCACCATTCAGCAAAAACTGAGCCACGGCATATGGCGCCAGCGCCGTGCGATTTTCGCAGTAAAGCCGTGGGTAATATTGCGAGGTTTTGAGGAATGTTACCCGGTGGATTGCGTGGGTTTCCGCAGCCATGGGTCAAATGTCCTGCTTCTCGAGCGACCTTTGCGCTAGCAGAAACGGGACGACGATCCAGATAATCAGCCCGCCGAGCAATAACAACAGGCTCGCGCGTTCGCCGCCCATGAACTTCACGAGCGCCGCGCCCGCCGCCCCGAAGACCTCTTTGCCGTCCAGAATCATCAAACAGGCCACGCGCGCCATGTCCGCGGGATTCCCGAAGAGAGAAGCGAAGATGAACTTGTTGGCTGCGCGCTCTCTCATCAGGAATGTCGCGCCGA
>DASUFM010000958.1:0-4542 GCA_036274535.1 Blastocatellia bacterium | reverse complement strand
AGTCGTGCGGGCTTGGCTACATCCGTAAGAATGATGTCAAGCCTGTCGCATCCCAGTTGCGCGATTCGTCTTGAGCATTGGTGTTGATTACGAGTGGCATATTGGTTGCTCTCTCTATTCAAGTTAGCGGCGTGCGATTCGAGTGACCTGACCCGCGCCTCCGGCGCCCACAAAGGAGGGTGTAAAGATGAAGATTTTGATTGCCCACGATGATTCGAGTTGCGCTGACTCGGCGATGGAAGATTTGCGACGGGCCGGATTGCCTCGCCTGGCAGAGGCTACGGTTCTTTCGGTCACTGAGCTGTGGATGCCGGTGTTGGAAAGCGTCGGAGCGGGGGAGGTGCGAATAATCGGGGCATTACCCGTTTCGCTAGAAAAAGCTGAGTCGCTCGCCCAAAGAGCCTGTGAGCGTGTTCAGTCATACTTTCCCCATTGGACGGTGAAGGCTGAAGCGCGCTCAGGCTCGCCCGCCAGCGTAGTCATTGAAAGGGCCGACGAATGGCGCGCCGATTTGATCGTCGTCGGTTCACACGGCCGCTCGGCGCTGAGCCGATTCATGCTCGGGAGCGTCTCGCAGAAGGTCGTGACTGAAGCGCGTTGCTCAGTCCGTGTCGCGCGTGGCCATGAATCAGGCGCCAAGGCGCCGGCGCGTTTACTCATCGGGGTGGACGGATCGCCTGACGCTGAAGCGGCGGTTACGGCGGTGGCGATGCGCGTTTGGCCTGCCGACAGCGAGGCGCGCGTAGTAATCGCCCTCGACGACGTGGTTTCGGAGGTCATTGATCAGATAGAAGGCAGGCGCGCCTGGATACATGAGACGATCGAAGCTGCGGGCGCCAGGCTGCGAGCCGCAGGTCTGACTGTTTCCTCACAGATCAGAAAGGGCGACCCTAAAAGCACTCTTCCCGCCGAGGCCGAAAGCTGGGGAGCGGATTGCGTCTTCGTCGGGGCGAGAGGGCTCAGCCGCTTTGAACGATTCAGACTGGGCAGCGTGTCCGCCGCCACGGCGGCTCGCGCGCATTGCTCGGTCGAGGTCGTGCGACTCGGAGGGAGGGCCGAATGAAGATTCGAGCAATACATAACTACGCTGAAGACACTGGCCGGGGAGCAATCTTGGTCGAGGCTCCACTTGCAGCCTCGCGCGGCCAGGCAAAAGAGTTAAATAGCTGCAATGCGACGATGGCCACGATGAGAAACACACTCGCTCAATCCTCAACGATCCGAGCGCAATCCACGCATGTAGCGCCGGGAATAGAGATTGCCGTGAAGGTGAGAAAAGACTGTTGAGGTGATCGAATGAGACTCTTTCTCGAATCTATCAGGCTGGCGCTCGCTTCGATCAGGGCGAACAAGCTGCGCTCCTTCCTGACGCTGATCGGCGTGATCTTCGGCGTGGTCGCAGTGGTCGGCGTGGCTTCAGTGATCGAAGGCTTCTTCAAATACGTCAACACCGCCGTCACCAACGACCTCGGAGCCAATACCGTTGTGTTGGATAAGTTCGGGATGATCACCAGCTATGAAGAGTTCATCGAGGCGTCCCGCCGCAACAGAGACATAACGCTCGATGATTATCGGTATTTGCAGGAGCGGGCCACGCTGGCCCAAGCCATCGGCGCGCAGGGGCAGGCTAGAGCCGAGGCCAAGGTAGAAGGCAAGCAGATGCCATCTATTATTGTGCGTGGCGTGACCGCTAGTCAGGCCCGGATTGATACGACACAAGTAGAGAGCGGGCGATACATCAACGAGGCCGATGAAGAGCATCGCCGCTATGTCGCGCTGATCGGGTACGCGGTTGCGGATGAGTTGTTCGGCGGCGCGCCCGCGGTCGGCCGGGAGATCAAGATCGACGGATTGCCGTTCGAAGTCATCGGCGTAGCCGAAGAAGCCGGCTCGGTCTTCGGTCAATCGCAAGACGAGTTCGCCGTCATCCCGCTCACGACCTTTCAGAAAATCTGGGGGGCGCGGATCAGCCTGAGCGTTTCGCTGCGCGGGAATGACAAGGTAGGCTTACAGGATTTGCAGGACCAGGCGCGGATGTTGATGCGCGCGCGGCGGCGTCTCAGCTATCGCGATAATGACACTTTCGGGCTGACGACCGCCGATGCGGTCAACAGCTTTCTGAAGAATCTGCTGGCGACGATCGTCGCCGTGGCGCTCGGCGTGACGTCTATCTCGCTGGTCGTCGGCGGAATCGTTGTCATGAACATCATGCTCGTGGCCGTCACCGAACGCACGCGGGAGATAGGACTGCGCAAAAGCGTCGGCGCCCGTCGCAAAGACATCTTGTGGCAGTTCCTGGTCGAATCGACCGTGCTCGCGGGTTGCGGCGGGATCATCGGGCTTCTGCTGGCATATCTCACCAAATGGATTCTGGTCACGTACACATCGGTTCCCGCCTCAGTCCCGTTCTGGGCGGTGGCGGCGGCGCTGCTGGTCTCGAGCGGCGCCGGAATCGTGTTCGGAATCTACCCGGCGTGGAAAGCCGCGAGGCTCGATCCGGTCGAGGCGATGAGAGCGGAGTGACTCACAATGGTTGCGCAACAACATCATCTCAAAGTGATCTTCGCGCAGGCGCTGGAGACGTTATGGACACACCGGTTCCGTTCTTTCCTGACGCTGCTGGGAGTAATGATCGGGACGGCGTCGGTGATTGCGGTCGGCTCGCTCGTGAGGGGATTGCAGCGCGATGTGGCCGAACAGATCGAACAGTTCGGAACCAACACCGCCATCATCAGCAAGTTGCCGTTAGGGCGGGACCCGAATCATGAGTTGTCGGAAGAAGAGCGGAAGCGCAAGCCATTGACGGTCGAAGACGCCGCGGCCATCAGCCGGCTTCCAAGCGTGGCGGCGGTCTCCCCAATCCTGGTTCCCAGCGGCCTGCCGCCGGTCGTCAAGTTTCATACCAACGAAGCGCGCACACCGAACGTGCGCGGCGTAACGGCCGATTACGCCAAAATCAGAGACATCACGCTGGAACATGGACGTTTTTTCACCGAGATCGAAGAGAGTCACAACATCGAAGCCTGCGTGATCGGTCACAACATCGCCGACAAACTCTTCGCCGGTTACGAACCGCTGGGCAATCAGATCAGCATCGGCAACAAAGTCTTCACCGTGGTCGGCGTTCTGGAACAAGCCAAGTCCGGAATCTTCGCATCTGGCGGAATGACTCCCGACAACCTGATCTTCATCCCCTTCAGCGTGATGCGCGCGACCTATCTGGCGCAGGAAGACATCTTCATCACCGCGCAAGCTGAAAGCGGCCAACTAAATCAGATGCTTGACGAGATCACTTCGCTCTTGCGCCGCCGCCGCAATGTCGCCGCCGAGCAACCGGACAGTTTCACTATCAGCACGCCGAGCGGCCTGATCTCGAGCTTCAACGACATCCTGAAAGTGATCGCGTTGATCGTCATTCCAATCACCAGCGTCGCGCTCCTGGTCGGCGGCATCGGAGTGATGAACATCATGCTGGTATCGGTCACGGAGCGGACGAAAGAGATCGGCCTTCGCCGCGCCGTCGGAGCGCGCCGTAGGGACATCGTCTGGCAATTTATGCTCGAAGCCGTGATGTTGACGGGATTCGGCGGCGTCATCGGCATCGGGTTCGGCCTACTCGTCAGTTTGTTGGCGAGTTATGTTTTTCCGACTTACGCCCCAGCGATCTTCATCGCCATCGGCTTCGGCGTTTCTGTGGCGGTGGGATTGATTTTCGGAATATATCCGGCAGTGAAGGCGGCGCGGCTCGATCCGATTGAAGCTCTTCGATATGAATAGACGCAGGCGCCTTCTCGCTGGCAAGGCGCTCGCGTATGCCGTTATCAAAGCCATTAAACGACTGCAGCTTGGGATTGTGATAATTGCGCCAGCAACTGATTGATTTCTTCGCGGGTGAGCGTCTCTTTTGCGATCAGCGCATCGGCGATCCGCTCCAATTCCGCGCGGCGATTTGTCAGGATCGTTTTCACGCGTTCGTAGCTTTCATCCATGATTCGGCGCGCGTCCTCGTCAATCTGCTCGGCCGTGCGCTCGCTGTAGTTTCGTTCTTCGGCGCTGAAAGGCGAGAGAAAACGCGCAGTGAGCGGACGACCGTAGGTCAGTTTCCCTAGCCGCTCGCTCATCCCGAATCAAGGCGCCATCTGCCGCGTCAATTCCGAGGCGCGCTCCAGGTCGTTGGCGGCGCCGGTAGAGACCACGCCTTCGTATACGATCTCTTCGGCGGCGCGCCCTCCGAGCATTACGGCCAGTTGATCTTCAAGTTCCGGACTGGTCATCAGGAACTTCTCTTCGGTCGGCAGTTGCAGGGTGTGGCCCAGCGCGCCGATGGAGCGGGGGATGATCGAAACGCGATGCACCGGGTCGGCGTGTTTGACCGACAGCGCCACGAGCGCGTGCCCGGCCTCGTGACGCGCGACGCGCTCCTTCTCGGCAGCGCTCATCACGCGGCTCTTCTTTTCCAGGCCGAGCATCACGCGGTCAATGGCCTCTTCGAAATCGCGCATCTCAACCGCTTCGGCGACCCGCCGCGCGGCCAGCAGCGCC
>DASUFM010000957.1:0-10256 GCA_036274535.1 Blastocatellia bacterium | reverse complement strand
AGGGAACACGGGGAAAAACAGGAAAAGGCTTTATGGAAGAAAAGTTCAGCATATCTTACAACCAAGCCGATCCCCGTGATCCCCGTGGTTGGACCTCTTCTGAGTTCAACTCAAGACTGGGATTAACTGAAATCTGGAGCGTCGTGGCGCCAGGCCGCGGCGCTCCGGCGCCGGGACTTTGCTGGGAGAATTGAAATGAAGCATCGGTTTGGACAGTTACGACAATGGATATTTTTAGCGGCCCTGGGCTGGCTCGGCGTGTTTCTCTGGCTGATTTTTCAACCGCCGAGCCAGGCCATGACCGCGGCAAGAAGGATTCAGAATCGACAGTCGCTTATCGAACAAGGGGCCAGGTTATTCAATCCCACTTGCAGCAGCGCTTATTGCCACGGCGCGAATGGCGCGAATGGAAGCGCTCCGCCGCTCGGCGGCCGTAATTTCACGGCGGAATACCTGACGCGCGTCATCTCCGAAGGCGTTCCCGGCACGCCGATGCCCGCGTTTAAAAACCAGTATTCGCCGGAGCAGGTCCGCCAGCTTGTGGCTTATGTAATGTCGCTGCCGAAAGACAACGCCGCGCCGGTCACAACAACCAGTAGCGCCGCTTCGGCGGAGGCGGCCGCGGCCAGGGCGGCGCGCCGTCCAGGCCCGGAGGATCAGGCGGCGACCGATTTGCCGATGCCGGCGATGAAAGAAGTGACAGGCGCCCGCATGGCGAATGCGGCCAGGGAGCCGCAAAACTGGATGACATATTTCGGATCGTACGACGCGCAACGGTACAGCGCGCTCAATCAAATCAATCGCGGTAATGTCAAACAACTCGCGCCCGCCTGGGCGTTCCAAACCGGAAAGATCGAAGGCGGCCTCAACGCGACTCCGCTCGTTGTAGACGGCGTGATGTACCTGGTCGGTTCGTATAATCGCCTCTTCGCGCTCGACGCGGTAACAGGCAAGCGGTTCTGGCATTACTTTTACAAGCTGCCCTCGGGGCCAATTCCGTACGGCGCGTCGGTGCGCGGCATTGCAATCGGTTACGGCCTGGTCTTTATGGGCACGCTCGACAATCATCTGGTCGCGCTTGACGCTAAAACCGGCAAGGAAGTCTGGAATGTAGAGATCGAGGATTACCGAAAATGCGGCTGTAACGCGCCCGCGGCGCCGATTGTCGTCAAGGACAAAGTCATCGTCGGCGTCACAGGCGGCGATAGCGCGCATCGCGGATATCTCAACGCTTACGACGCGAAGACAGGGGCCCACGCCTGGCGCTTTTATACAATTCCAGGACCGGGCGAGCCGGGCTTTGAAACCTGGGAAGATGAATCATGGAAATTCGGCGGCGGCGCGACCTGGATGACCGGCTCATATGATCCTGAATTGAATCTGATCTACTGGGGCGTCGGCAACCCCTCCTCTGATTTTTTTGGTGGAGATCGCGAGGGCTCGAATCTTTACACCGATTGCGTCATTGCGCTCGACGCCGACACGGGCAAATTGAGATGGCATTATCAGGAAGTGCCGCACGACGTATACGACTTCGATTCGGCGTACGAGGTGACGCTGATCGACGTCGAGCGGAACGGGCAGAAACAGAAACTGCTCGTGCACACGAACAAAGGCGGCTATGTCTGGGCGCTGGATCGCGTGACCGGCAAATACATCAACGCCTGGCCGCACGTGGACACGGTCAACTGGGTGAAGGGCTTTGAAAAGGACGGCTCTCACATCGGGCGATTGGACGTCCCGGCCGGTAAAAGCACAATGGTATGTCCTTTCTGGGGCGGCGGGCGAAGTTGGAATCATGCCGCATACAGCCCGCGCACCGGCTGGCTCTACAATCACGGCATAGAGTGGTGCGGGTTGATCACGCCGATTCGTCAGGAACCGAAGGAAGGACGCGGCTTCATCGCCGGCACAATCACGCCTCAGCATCCGCCTGGCGCCAGGGCCTATGGCCACATCGACGCGTTCGATCCCGTCAGCGGCGAGAAGAAATGGACAGTGAAGATGAAATATCCACTGACTTCATCGCTGCTCGCGACGGCCGGAGATTTGATCTTCACCGCCGATATCGAGGGCAATTTCCTTGCTTTTGACGCGAAGTCAGGCGAACAGCTTTATTCATTCAATACCGGCTCGGGCACGCGCGGGTCACCGATCACCTACGCCGTGAAGGGGCGCCAATATGTCGCCGTGCCTTCGGGTCTCGGTTCGATCTTTACCAGTGGGCTGGGCTCGTTATGGCCTGAAGCGAGAAATTTCCAGAGCGGTTCGACGCTCTTCGTGTTTGCGCTGCCTGAAGGGGCGAATAAACGCAGGACCGGCTCAACCAGACGATGAGCGCTTTGCCATCTATGTTCTAGAGACTTGATCGTATATCAGCGATATTGAACGAACAGTAACCTGCACACCTAAATCCATCTCAAGGAGAAAGAATGAAGAGACTACGTAAACACATGATCGCTACCATAACAATCTTCACCGCCGCTTTCATGCTCGCCGTTCTGACAGCCGGCGCGCAAACCGCGAATGTTTCCGGCAATTGGAAATTGACATTTGAGACGCCGAACGGCCCCGCCGGCCCTTCAGTCGTTTTGAAGCAGGAGGGAGAGAAATTGACCGGCACATACAAAGGGCGGTTTGGCGAATCGCCGCTCGAAGGCGCGGTCAAAGGCAAGGAGTTCAAGTTCACCGTCAAGGTTAATGCGCAGGGACAGGAAGTTCTAGTCGAGTACGCCGGCGCCGTCGAGGGCGACACGATGAAGGGCAAAGTCAAGTTCGGGGAGATGGGCGAGGCGGACTTCACCGGCAAGAAGGAATAATTATTCGCTTCAGGAGGCGTTTATGTCATGACCGGGCGACGTTTCGCGCGGTCTTAAGCAGGTATGCGACTGTCGCCTATTCGTGCGACGGATTTTTCACCCTTTTCCAGGAGGTTTGTTATGAAAGGCGCCATCAAATTGATCATGATCGCCGCAGCGCTCGCGCTGGCGTTCTTCTTCATGCCGCGTTTCAGCCGCGGGGCCGAAAAGATGGCCGGAGTGACATTCGCCAAGGATGTCGCGCCGATCCTTCAGAAAAATTGCACGATATGTCATCGGCCCGGCGAGGTAGCGCCGATGTCATTTATGAACTACAAGGAGGTTCGTCCCTGGGCCAAGGCCATTCGCGAAAAGGTGGTGACGCGAGCGATGCCGCCCTGGTTCGCCGACCCCGCCCACGGCGAATTCTCTAACGACCCGCGCCTCTCGCAGAAGGAGATTGACGCCATTGTCGCCTGGGTCGACGGCGGCGCGATTGAGGGCGATCCGAAAGACTTGCCGCCAAATCCGAAATATGCCGAGGGCTGGCAGATCGGCAAACCTGACGTCACGTTCTCGATGCCAGGCGAATACAGCGTGCCCGCCGAGGGCGTGATCCCTTACAAATATTTCGCCGTGCCGACCAATTTCACCGAAGACAAGTACGTGCAATTCGCCGAGATTCGCCAGGGCAATCGCCGGATCGTGCATCACGTAATCGTCGACGTGCGTTATCCGGAGCATGGCAAACTGCCGGAGCCGGGCGAGATTCCGCCGAATGAACTCTTCTCCGCGCGACGTGGTAGGGGCGAGCGTGGCGAGCGTCCGGCAGATTCGGATGGCCGCCTGGTCGGATGGGCGCCGGGCGAAGCCCCACTGGCGCTGCGTCCCGGCCAGGCGAAGTTGATCAAAAAAGGCTCGATGCTCATATTCCAGATTCATTACGTTACGACCGGCGAACCCGGAGCCGACCGCACCAGCATCGGCCTGATCTTCTCGAAAGATCCGGTCGAAAAGCGCGTCATCACCGCGGGCGCGACCCAGGGCAATTTTGCGATTCCGCCAGGCGACCCCGACTACGAAGTAACGTCCGAGTTCACTTTCAAAGAAGACAGCCACATCGACAGCTTGCATCCGCACATGCATGTGCGCGGCAAGGATTTCAAATACACGCTCATCTATCCGGACGGAACGTCGAAGGTATTGCTGTCCGTGCCGCGCTGGGATTTCGGCTGGCAGATGACCTACGTTTTCAAGGAAGAGGTCGCCGCGCCGAAGGGAAGCAAGCTGGTATGCGTGGCCCATTACGACAACTCGCTCAACAACAAGTTCAACCCCGACCCGACGAAAGAAGTTCGTTGGGGGGCGCAGACCTGGGAAGAGATGATGATCGGTTATCTCGATTACACTCTCGACAAACAGGACTTGCGAAAGTCGCAACCGCAGACCGCCAGTACCAGCGGCCAATAGTCAAATTCCTTCGCTAAGCCGCGCGAAAAAACACGAAGCCTCTATTATTTCTTTGTGTTCCTTCGCGCGGCTTCGTAGAGGAATCTTCGAGAGGGAAATCATGAAACGTTTATTCGTCGTTCTGCTCATAATGCTGGCTGCGGCTGCGGGCGTGATTCTAAAGAGAAACGACGCCGCGGGCGTGACTTTCACCAAAGACGTCGCGCCGATAATATTCAACAGGTGCGCCAACTGCCATCGCCCCGGCGAAGTCGCGCCGATGCCGCTCACCTCCTATGCCGAAACGCGCCCGTGGAGCAAAGCCATCCGCGAAGAAGTCGTCGAACGCTCGATGCCGCCTTGGTACGCCGATCCGCACACGTCGACGCTCAAATTCAGCAACGACCGGCTGCTCTCGCAAAAAGAAATCGATACCATCGTCGCCTGGGTCGATGCCGGGGCGCCGAAAGGCGATGACAAAGACCTCCCGCCGTTTCCCAAATACACTCCCGGCTGGACATTCGGCGAGCCTGATATGGTGATCGAGATGCCGGTTGAGTTCGAGGTTCCTGCGGAAGGCGAACTGCCGATGCAGAACTTTTACGCGCCTGTGCCTTTCACCGAAGAACGATGGGTCGAAAAGGTCGAGTTGCGTCCGGGCAATCCGGCGGTCGTCCATCATTCAATCGCCAACGTGGTCAACCTTCCCGAAGGAACCAAGATCGTGGACGGCAAGGCTGTCCGCGCGGATGGCGCGGCCGCCGGACGGCTCAACAGCCAGTCGGCCCGCGAGACCGGAGGATTGAGCGAGGGCAGATCGCGTGAAGTCTTCTTGAGCCAGGATTCGTTCACACGCGCCGGCGCGTTCAAACTCGTCGGACAGGCGCCGGGCAAGGGCTTCGAGCAGCATTACCCCGGCACGGCCAAACGCATACTGCCGGGGATGTACATACAGTTCAACATGCATTACCAGCCGAGCGGACGTCCTGAAAAAGACCGCTCGCGACTCGGTCTCTGGTTCGCCAAAAAAACGGTGACGCACGAAGTCCTCACGAAGGGCGTCACCGACACGATTTACGTCGGAGGCAGGGAACTGAGTGAAACCCGCACCGTCAACGGCAAGGAAGTAAAAGTGCGGGGCCGAATTCCCAACATCCCGCCGAACGTCGATAACTGGGAGATCGGCGGGGAAGTGACTATCAAGGAAGCGATAACCCTCTACGCCTTCGCGCCGCACATGCACCTGCGCGGCAAAGACATCAAATACACGCTCGTCTGGCCCGACGGCCGCCAACAGGTGCTGCTCGACGTGCCGAAGTTCGACTTCAACTGGCAGCTTCATTACGAGCTTGCCGAACCGCTGAAGATTCCCGCAGGCAGCAAACTGATCTCCCTCGCCCACTACGACAACTCGATCAAGAACCGCTACAACCCGGCGCCCAACAAAGAAGTCTTCTGGAGTGAACAGAGCTGGGACGAGATGTTCATCCCCTGGTTCGAGTACACAGTGGACAGTAAAGTTTTGACGAAACCCGCCGCCGCTCAAAGCGCGAGCAAGCAACAGTAATCAATAGCCATATGCCATATTTCATATGGCATATGGCATATCCATAAGCTTATGACACTCATCCTGATTCTTTCTCTGTTACTTTTCCAACAACCTGCGCAGCAACCTTCACGGCCCACTGATCCGAACGATCCGATGCCGCCGCCGAATATGGATTACTTCGTCGGCGCGTGGACGTTTGAGTGGAATGTGCCCGAATCGCCGCTCGGCCCGGCAGGGAAGTTCAAAGGCAAAGAGACGTATAAGAAGACGCCCAACGGCGATTACGAAAGCGAGATCGAAGGCGAAGGCCCACAGGGCCCTTTCAAAGCGCGCGCGACCACCACTTACAGCGAGAAGGAAAAGTCGGTCACACGTTCCGAGACAGGGTTGTTCGGCGTGCCGCTCGTCAGGACCGGGCCGATCGGCGGTGACCTCGGCGGGTATTACACGATCTTCTGGGAGACACAGCCCGTCAGGAAAGACGGCAAGACGATCAAGCTGAAGGGGAAGACGCTGATGCTCTCGCCGGCCAATTACCGGTTGCAGGTTCAGATCTCGGTTGACGGCGGGCCGTACACCAATTTCGGCAGCCCGTGGTTCCGCAAGACTGAAGTCAAATGAAACCATAGACAATTCGATCCAGCGCCACCAGTGGCGGCGAGCATGATCCCTTTGGCCGCCTTTTCGCCGAAATCAGGCCCGTACCGCTCGCGGCGCTGACTCGACGTTACGACAGAGCAAATCAAATGAAAGCGCCAGGCAAGATCCTCATCTCAAGTTTGTTCGCCGTAGCCCTGTTTTCCGCGCTCCTGTTCCCGTCCGTCTCTTTCCGCTTTGAGAGTCGCGCCACTTCCATTGGCGAAGCCGCGCCGCAGCGACAAGCGCCGGCCAATTCTCCTGAAGGCGCTGAACTGTACAAACAAAAGTGCGCGGTCTGCCACGACAACCCGCAGGATCGCATTCCGCCGCTCTTCCTCATCCGCCGGCGCTCGGCGGAAGACGTGGTCATGACTCTAACCTCAGGCTCGATGAAGCAGCAGGCGGCGGGTTTGACCGCTGAGCAGATTCGCGCCCTTGCGATTCACCTGACCGGTAAAGAGCCCGGCCCCCCTATCGAAGAGAAGATGGGAGCAAACCGGTGCGCGGGAGCCGCGGCGCCGATAAATCTGAAAGGGCCGCAATGGAACGGCTGGGGCTTCGATCTCGACAACTCCCGCTTCCAGCCGAAGCCGGGGATTAAGGCCGAGGACGTTCCGAAGTTGAAGGTCAAATGGGCATGGGCGCATCCCGGGCCGATGGCGACGGGACAGCCGACCGTCATCGGCGACCGCCTCTACCTGACCATCGAAGCGGGGATGGTCGTCAGCCTGAACGCTCAAACCGGCTGTACCTATTGGGCAATGCAGCCGGGGGCGGCGGTGCGCGCCGCCGTCAGCGTGGGGCCACTCCCGGCCGGATCGGGGCCTTCCGGATCGAAGGCCAAATACGCGGTCTATTTCGGCGATGAGAAATCGAACGTTCATGCGCTGGACGCCGACACAGGCAAGCTGCTCTGGAAGACGAAAGTCGAAGACCATTTTCTCTCTCGCATTACCGGCGCGCCCGCGCTCTATCGCAACCGCCTCTACGTGCCAGTCTCCTCGTTCGAAGAGACGGCCGGGCGCGATCCTAAATACGAATGCTGCACTTTCCGCGGCAGTCTCCTCGCGCTCGACGCTTACACCGGGAAAATAATCTGGAAGAGTTTCACAGTTCAGCAGGAACCCAAGCCTTTCAAGAAGAATTCCGTCGGGACGCAAATGTACGGCCCCGCGGGCGGCGCGATCTGGTCGGCGCCGACCCTCGATCCGAAGCGCGGGTTGATCTATGTCGGAACTGGCAATTCCTACACCGACGTCGAGACCGGGCATACGGACGCGATCGTGGCGTTCGAGATGGAAACAGGCAGGATCAAATGGGTGAACCAGGTCAGCGCCAAAGACAACTTCCTGGTCGGTTGTCGTCAACCGGGCGCCGGCAACTGCCCGGAAAAGGGAGGGCCTGATCACGATTTCGGCAGTTCGCCGGTTCTGCGCAAACTGCCCGACGGCAGGCAAATTCTTTTGGGCGGCCAGAAATCTGGTGTGATGTGGGCGTTCGATCCGGACAATAATGGCAAGGTCTTGTGGCAGGTGAAAGTCGGAGGCGGCGGGGCCCTGGGCGGCATTGAGTGGGGCTTCGCCGCCGACGCGGAGAACGTCTACATTCCGGTCGCCGACCCTTTCGGAGGGGAGACGCGCAAACCCGGACTGACCGCGTTGAAGATCGCCACAGGGGAGCGGATTTGGAGTATCCCCGCGCCTCCCGCGAAATGCGATTGGGGCGCGACTCGCTGCAACAATGCGCAATCGGCCGCGGCGACGGTCATTCCTGGCGTGGTCTTTTCAGGCACGGCGGACGGGCGCCTGCGCGCTTATTCGACCAAAGACGGCGCGATCATCTGGGACGTCGACACTGCGCGACCGATCGACACGGTCAACGCCGGGCAGGCGAAGGGCGGAACGCTTGACGGTGGCGGGCCCACCATAGCCAACGGCGTCCTTTACACAAATTCCGGCTATGGCCGCCTCATCGGGTACCCTGGCAATCTGTTGCTGGCGTTCACAGTGGACGGCAAATAGTATTTTGGCGAGATCGGACATCGGCGGCGGCGGATCGAATTGGCCGTATAGGTCTCAAGCGGTTAGTCTCAGGTTAAGTGAGCGGTTACGCAGGTTAACCGGCGATATTCGACGCTTGATATTTTTCAACCTCATCATCTGATTACGACATTGAAAAATAGCGCTGACTTTGTCCTTTTGTGGCGCCGGCGCCACAAAAAGGACAAAGTCGAGATAAGACGTCAGGCGAAAAGCTCCTGAACCGGTCTGAAGCCGACATACTTCGTGCCCGAAGCCGGTTCGACATAATGGAACGCCCTTCCCGAAGGCGTGTTTTGAATCATCTTTGTCCAATCAATACCGAGCGCAGAGTAGATTGTGCAGGCCATGTCTTCCATATAGATCGAGCGGGCGCCGGACCAGCCGTGGTCAATGATCTTCCCGCCCGCGTCGTCGGTCTTGCCGATGACTGCGCCGCGCCTGACGCCGCCGCCCGCCAGCATGCCCGAATGAACCTGCATGTAATGCTCGCGCCCCTTGCGCGTCTCGCTGATCGGCCCAGTCGTGCGGCCGAATTCGCTCATCGCGATGACCAGGGTCTCGTCGAGCAACGTCTTGCCCGGTGTAAATTTCGATGGAATGCTGTCGAGGTCTTTGATCAGATTGCTGAATGCAACGTCGAGTTCGCGGATCAACACCGGATGGCTGCGCGCGCCTTCCTTGTAGATGTCGCCATGATGGTCCCAGCCTCCGTGGCTGGCCATAATGAAGCGAGTTCCGGCGTCGGCGCGAAAGAGATTGCGGGCCAGGATCAGTGAATTGCCGATGGAACTGCCGCCGTAACGCTTCTTGTCCTCGTCCGTGATAGTCATCACCTCGGGCACGCGCGGGTCGTTCATAATCGCCCATGCGCCGCGATAATATTCTTGATAGTCAGCGAAGGCGCGATCTGGATGGCCGGCGCCGCTTCGCAAAGTGTTATCTAACTGCTGCAAGCGTTCCCAGCGACGCTTGAAGGTTTCTTCCATTCCTTTCTGCGGCGCCAGATTGGGCGCCTCGCCGCCGACCGACAGATTTAGCGGGCCGAATTCCGCCGAGAGGAACCCCTGGCTGATCGGCCCGGCCTGGTTGCCGGCCATATTCATCGAGATGAAGGCCGGCAGCGAATCGGTAGGCTTGCGTTGTTTCGCCAGTTCGTGACAGACCACCGCGCCGATGGCCGGCACTTCCTTGGCCAGCGCCAGGTTCAGCGGGTGGCCGGTCTGGATGTAATACTGCGCGCGGCCATGCACGGCGTCCCAGGCAGTGAAGCTTCGCACGATAGTGATCTTATCGAGCACGCCGGGCAGATTTTTGAACAGACCGGCGGGAAGCTTGAGGTCATTTGGGAAGTTGCGGATGTCGAAATAGCTCGGCGTCCACGAGCCTTCCTTCGCATCGAGGGTGTCGATCTGGCTCATTCCGCCTTCGATATTGATGAATAATACCTGCCGCGCCGTGCCCATCGGCTTTACAGGCGCCTGGGCGCGGACGTTGAATGGGCGGAAGGCGTTGAGGTAGCCGCCAACCAGAGTGACGCCCCCGACGCGCAGCAATTCTCGCCGCGTCAGCATTGGGATGTTGCGTTCATTGTGTTTCATGGTTTGACCCTCCTCAGTAAATCAGTTCGTAGTTCCGCCTTCAGGCCAATGGCGTTAAGTTAAGGCCCCGAAGTGGCGACAGCCTTTGGAGTGCGGGCGTTCGGGACCGCTTTGGTAGTCAACTTCGATTTTTCGACAATGATCAGAGAGAACCCACCGGGTCTTTCGTCCCCGAAGTGTG